>MNYL01000254.1 GCA_001873075.1 Fibrobacteres bacterium CG2_30_45_31
ATTTTTACAGGAGTAAATATCCAGATTTTCTATCCAAAAAACAACTTGGTGGGGAACTATAACTGGCTTAGAAAGTACAATAAGGCTAATAGTACTGAGGCTATCGCTGAAGAATTTGCGGTTCATCTGGAATCAATGCAGTAATTTTCAGCCTCATTTTCACACAAAAAACGCACCGCTAAGCGATGCGTTTTTCTCTCTTCTAGCGGGTGCTAGAATTTAAATATCATACCAAAGCGCATTTGTCCATCACGGACACCATCATTATTACCAACATCTTTGATAGTCGCAATGTCAAATTGTAATACATCAGAAAGCATGACACCCATACCAATATCCACTTCCTGGCGCTTACCCGTTTTATCGTAGAGGTAACCTAAGCGGACAGCAACAGTATTGGAGTACGTATATTCCGCACCCATATTGAATACGCCTTGCAACAAGGAATTTTTAGCGGTTTCAAGACCACTTCCACCGAGCTCTGGATAAAGAATCGATTTCCAAGCGGCAACGTAAAAAGGTTCTGGTTCACCCTTGTCGTTATCGTACACAGTTTCGCGGTTGTAGTCGGCCGCAAAAATCAAGCGATGATCTACAGAATTGATGAGCTCGTAAGAGAGTCCTAAACGCCATGTTAAAGGGATCGGATCCTGATTCGATTTTTCTGTGTAATAAATGCTAGGACCAATATTCGCAAGAACTAAAGCGATGCTCAAGTCATCGACCAAAAGATCTTTTTTCAAGATACCTACGTCAAATGCATAGCCAAAGGTGGTCGCTTCATCTCCACCTGTAGAGGCTCCAGAGCTTAAATCAGAATAGAAAAACTTTACGGAAAGCCCAAGGCCTACTTTTTGAGTGAGTTTAGTACCATAAGTAACCCCCCCGACAATTTCAGAGCTGTTCGAAGCCGTGCCTTCATCCGATGAATAGTCACTAGAAACAACGGTCTCACCAAAGGAAACAAAATTCACAAAAAGCCCGAGAGTTCCCCATTCGGCAAGCGGAATCGTCATCCCTGCGAACAAATGATACAAGTCCGGAACATTCAAAATTGGGAGTAATTTTTCGTAAAAAAACGAAAGCTGATAATCGGCATCTTTGTATTGTTCTACCCCCGCACCGGTGCTAAACCAAACGTCATTCCCTTGTGGTAACACCACCCAGACCTGATTACTGGAAAGCCCATTCCCGGAATGGAAGTGTTCCCATTCATCTTCTTCACTTGCTTTGCCGCGATCTTCTGGGCTGCGTTCCAATTCAGCTTTACGACCACTCGCTGTGGCGTAATCTGGCAAGTGACGCCATACCCCTTTGTCTGTTGCAATCCAAATAGACCCATTCTCAGAAACCGCGAGATCATGTACAGTATTATTCTCAAACTGTACTTGTTCCCACTTACGCAAATTAAAATGCGAGAGACCGCCTTTGTGCGCGACCCACACGTGACTTGAACTATCGACCACCAACGCGAGCGGGTTCAAGTCCATAATGCCATCTTCTCTGTTGAACAAGCTCCAACGGTCCTTGGTAGTCGGACCCTGCTTGGGCACTAAACGCGCAATACCCGCATCCGTGATTGCCACATAAAGCTCGTTGCGTTTCTCATTCCATGCAAGAGCAGCCACCTTCTGACTCGGAAGTACTTTTCCTTTTTGTTCCACGACTCCGTTGCGGTAAGAGAACAAGCCATTGTCCGTACCAATCCAGAGCGTAGCCCCTTGATTTGTCAACGCGGTAATCCTTGGGGAACCCAACTCAGAATTGTAATTTTTCCAACCTTTGCCATCAAAACGATACAAGCCATGAGCAGTACCGACCCAAAGTTTTTCCGTACGGTTCTCATAGAGCAGAGTGGTAATCGTATCCTTTACAATCAAATTCCAAGGAATTTTGACTTCAACCACATAGGATTCATCCACTTCATTTTTAACATCATTAAACTTTTTCACGATACGTGTGTATTCATCAAGGCCTGATTCCGTACCCGCAAAAACCCGAACCGCATCGCGAATTTTCATTTTGCCTTCGAGAATCACAGAATAATAATCACTCCACTTTTCGCCATCATAGTGCATAATACCAGAAGTGGTACCTGCCCAAATTTCACTTTTTTCAAAGAATCCCTCGTGGGAACGAGCGGCTAGTTCTGTGAAGCGCAGCGGGTCTTTACTTTCTACAGGATAGGAAAGTTTCCATTCATCGGCGAGTGGGCCAAAAGCCAAGCCTGCAGGATTGTAATACAAGGCAGAGGCATCATCCGCAATGGCCACACCCGTTTCACCCATTCCCAATTGGCGGGCTCCTACGGGCATTTCCAAAGTAATAATAGCAGAACCCGCAGCAAAAGCATTTGCCGCAGCTAAAAAACAGAGCAGAGATAACTTACGCAATATGTCTCCAGTCGGGAACATGATAAACACCGTTTTCCGGCACCAAAGCTTTCCACCCCTGTTTCCCTGGATTTTCCCAAGGAAGCTTCGGAACCAACTTACAGTCGCACCCAAGCACATAGGGCGGAAGGATTTCCGCATGATTCCGAATTTGTTCACGAGTAATGTAATTGTCATCACCCATGAAACTACAAAAAATTTTGCTTTTGGGACCAAGAACTACACGGTAAGTGACCGTCCCATTTTTGTCCCCTTCATCCACAACCCTTACCGATTCATCCATTGTCTCTGTCCACTGAGTTAATAAACGAGTCCGTTCTTCTTCACTGATATTTTGAGTAGCAAGCCAAACTTTGACCTCATCCAGACTCGGTTTCACCTTTTCAATAGACTCACGAGCAGGCCTCACCAGAACGGCATACTGGCCAGACACATCAATGACTGCGGGAGTCTTTTCCTTTTCATCAGCATTGTGGATCACCACATAAGCGCCAATACTTGCAAGTATGATCGACAAGACGATAATGGCTACGAGAATGAAAATGATTGATGGATCCATAAATGTACTTCCTAACGAGATGTCTAGAAAACTAGCATTTTCTAATTTATAGGGGAGGAGAACTTATGTTCAAATTTAGATTTTTACCAATCCTGCTTCTACCCGCTTGCCTAATGGCGATTCCTTACGAAACCATGACCATTAAAGAAGGTGTCGGGACACCCATTAAGTCCGGACAACTGATTAAGGTCCAATACAAAGGGTGGCTCACCGATAGCACTCTTTTTGATGACTCCTATGCCCGTGGTGAGCCGTTGGAATTTTCTTTGGGTGCAGGCCAAGTGATTGCAGGCTGGGACCGCGGGCTTGTTGGCATGAAAGTCGGTGAAATCCGTAAACTTTCTCTCCCCTATGAACTCGCTTATGGAGATCGCGCGATCGGCCCAATACCTGCGAAATCAGACCTCCTATTCGAAGTGGAACTCATCGCCGCACAAGAACCACTCCTCCCCGATGCATTCCCTAAAGATCTTAAAACCATGAAGTGGCAGAGGATCGACCTAGGAGTTTCATTTGTAGATGAAAAACAAGGCGAAGGCACCGCTGCCATGCCAGGCACCAAGATCAAGCTCCACTATTCGGGCTGGATTTCCCAAGGCCGCAAATTTGCAAGTTCCAAAGATCTCGGCAAACCCCTTGAAGTGGTATTGGGTGCAAACAAATTAATCAAAGGCTGGGAAACCGGATTGGAAGGCCTAAAGCCTGGGGCCATTCGTTGGCTCCGTGTGAGCCCCGCCATGGGCTATGGATCCAAAGCATATTCAGCCATTCCACCAAACTCCACTCTTATTTTCCGCATCGAAATCATCTCAGTAGAAACAGACGAAGTTCTCGCCGAGTCTATGGATTTCTTCCCGGATCTTGCAACGCTTTCTCTTCAAGAGGGTAAAGAAGGCCTTCAATATGCCATCATCAAACCTGGCGAAGGTGAACCCGCAAAAATGGGCGACAAGGTGCGCGTCCATTACACAGGCTTCCTTTCCGATGGAACTAAATTTGATAGTTCCAGAGATCGCGGGCAAATCTTTGACTTCCCTCTCGGCGGCGGTCGCGTCATTCGTGGTTGGGATCTAGGTGTCGAAGGAATGCTTCCCGGCGAAAAGCGCGTACTGGTTATTCCTCCGGGAATCGGTTACGGTAGTCGCGGGGGTGGCCCAATCCCACCGGATGCAACTCTCATATTCGTGGTTGAATACATGGGTGAATAAATCGGCGATTTAAAATTTTCTGTGAAAGGCTCCCGCAAGTGAGCCTTTTTTGTGGTCAGTGGCGCACAAAAAAAGGAGCCTCTAAAGACTCCTTTTTCATTTTTTACAAAAGATGATTTTTTCTATTTAGAGTTCAACAAATCCTTATGAACGAAGGTAATCGTCTTCAACACGAACGATATCATCTTCGCCAGTATATTCCCCTACTTGCACTTCCACAATCACTAGCGGTAACTTGCCCTCGTTCTGCAAACGATGCATTTCGCCCACCGCAATGTACGTAGATTCATTGGGACGCACCAAAAAGACGCTATCGCCAACAGTCACCGTCGCCGTGCCACTCACCACAACCCAATGCTCAGAACGATGCAAATGCTTTTGCAAAGAAAGACGTTCGCCTGGTTTCACCACAATGCGTTTCATTTTGTAGCGGTCAGAAGATTCAAGCACAGAATAAGTCCCCCAAGGACGACTTACTGTCTGTGGCACGTTCATCAATTCAGAATTGCGCGTTTTGAGAGCTTCCACCACATTTTTCACTTTTTGACTGCTCTTCAGAGGAGCGACCAACAAAGCATCGGGGGTATCGACAATCAGCATTTCATCCAAATCAATAGTAGCAATCAATCGTTGATTTCCCATGACCAAAGAGTTTTTGGTATTCACAGCGAGATGTTTTTCATTCACATTGTTGCCATTAGAATCATGGGGATACTCACCATACAAGGCATCAAAGGAACCCAAGTCAGACCAACCAATAGAACTAGGGACCACCTTCACACGATGCGACTTTTCCATAACAGCATAGTCAATGGAATCCGCTGGAATCGCCATCATTTCCTTGTGCTGAATCCGCACCAGAGAACCTTCCATAATGGCTCCCGATAAAGCAATCTGACTCGATTGATAAATTTCAGGAGCATAGGCCAAAAGTTCTTCTAAGAAAGCCGAAACCTTGAAGCAGAAAATACCACTATTCCAATAAAAATTTCCATTCTTAATATACTCTTCGGCCTTCGCTTTGTTTGGTTTTTCAACAAAGCGCTTGACATTTTCACCATCGGCTTCAATGTAACCATAACCGGTTTCAGGGCCAGTCGGCTGGATGCCAAAAGTGACTAAAGCGCCTTCTTCTGCAAGTTTCTTCGCTTTTTCAAGCACCTTGAGATAAGCAACCTTGTCTCTAATAATATGATCAGAGGGCGAAACGAGAACTATTTCGTTAGGATCCAAACTCAAACAAGCAAGAGCCACAGCAGGGGCTGTATTTCGGCCTACAGGTTCCAACAAAAAGCGCGGCGCATTAGTGGCAGTACTTTGCGGAAGCTGATCCTTTGCCAAAAAATACTGTTCCGCATTACTAATTACGAACTGAGATTCACAAGCGATAGAGTTAGTCTCTACCGTGCGTTGAAAGAGAGACGCTCCATCAAACAAACGTGCGAATTGTTTGGGCATCAACGTGCGGCTGATTGGCCACAAACGAGATCCACAACCACCACAAAGAATCAAATTAATCATACAAACCTACCCGTAATTATTTTTGCTCAAGATCGTTTATATTTTTTCCTATCATAACACCATAATAAACAGTCTGCACCGTCGGTAAAATCTGACTGATAATACGGTTCCAAGTGGCAAGACCGGAAGCATCAACATAAACAATATCGCGCGGTTTTAATGCGAACCTATCAGCCACCGCAAAAGCCATCGCATTTTTAGCATCCAGATGAAAGACATCAATACGATTCAAAGACGTATTACGAATCACATAGAGGGAGCGCGCAGAGGCGGTCACCGCTTGTACACCACCCGCGCGCGTCACAGCTTCCATGAGACTTAACCGTCCCATTTTCAAAGAGAAAGCCGCCTGAGTTCCCACTTCTCCCAAAACGTACACACTCTGATCATCCACGGAAGGCACCCACAATTGGTCCCCTGGCTTTAATAGAATACGTTCCAAAGGCAAATTAGACTTGAATGCACTTAAATAATCAATGGTATAAACGACCCCAGCACGGCGAAGCATTATGTTGGAAGCATCCGCCTTCTCCGAAAGGCCTCCCACACGGTTCAAAGCCTCAGGAAGAGTCAATGGAATTTCATTAAAAGCTACAAAACCCGAATTTTTTACTTCCCCGGAAACAAAAATCGTGCGACTACGATAACTAGTGATTTTGACATCCACCTGCGGATTCGTGAGAATTTTTTCAGAAAGTCGCGTCGTAATTTCAGCCCGAAGTTCCTGGGCAGTAAGACCCGCAGCCTTAAGCTCACCCACATAGGGATAAAAGAAAGTCCCGGAAGTCGAAATCATTTGTCCAGCCGATTGGTACTGTCCCAAGGGAGACGTCAACTCAGGATGTTCCCACACCACCACCTGTACCTCATCCAAGGGCCCAATCCTGTAAACAAACGCCTCAGAATCATTAGAAATCAGCGGAGCCAGCCCTCCATAAGCATTCGTAGAATCCATAATGCTCTCGGAAATGACAGGAATACTGTCTTCCAATTCATGCACAAAAACTGTAGCACCTGCGTATTCCGAAGAATCCTGAGGTTCATACATCCGCATCTGAGGACCCGCAAAACAGCCTATCAGAAGAGAAACCGAGCAAAACACAGCGGCAAGACACAATACACTAAAACACTTTTTCATGAGTGCCCTTTATTAATACTTTCCGTATTTGTAACCATAACCATCAACCTTACTATGCACATACTTATTGATGACAATGGACTTGTGGACAGATTCACTCGCGCCCTTAGTAAACAACGCCAGACCTTCACGTATCGCATCGATAGAATGCCTGTTGTATTCCACTACCAGAATCGCCTGGTCAGAATGGCGACAAACCAGCATGGCATCAGTTACCAGCATCACTGGAGGCGTATCCACGATAATCACATCGAACATTGTTTTAAGCTTCTCTAATAATTGCACATAGCGATGAGAGCCCAGCAATTCCGCAGGACTCGCCGGAATCTTGCCCGCCACCAACAAGCTCAAATTAGGCACATTCGTGACATGTAAGCATTCCTCTAATTTGCATTTACCCACCAAAACTTCAGAAAGTCCCTGATCTCTGCGAATCCCAAATTCTTTATGCAATCGTCCTTTCCGCAAATCAGCATCTATCAAAAGCACACGCTTCTCTGTACCCGCAAACAGAGCCGCTAAATTCACGGAGACAAAACTCTTACCTACAGCAGGAATCAAACCACTCAACACAATCACCGAGGCTCCTGTCTCTGGCATCACAAATTCTAACGAAGTACGCAACGTGCGCATAGATTCTACGGCCACGTCGTCAGGGAAAGCCACCGCCAGAGGCAATGTGCCTAAAGTGCCGGATGCCGCTCCCTTCGGAATTTTTGCATACACACTGATACCTAACTCACGTTCAATCACCCGGGAATCCTTGATTCCACTATGGAATTTTTTCTTGACAGATACATAAACCACAGAAGCGCAAAAGCCTAGGAATAAAGCCACCATCAAAATCATTTTTTTGCGGGGCTGCACGGGCTTAGTCTCCTGTTCCGCATAATCTACAATACGGACGGAACCCACTTCACCCGCAGCGACTAAGCGCAACTGTTGAATACTATTGAGCATATTTGTGTATAGGAGTTTATCCAGTTCGACTTCACTAGCGAGACGCAGAATTTCCTGCTGAGTTGAAGGCAACTTTCTCGCCTGATGAGAAGACTCCGCAAGTTCTTTTCTCAGATTGTTGATCTGCTCATCCAGCGTTTTCACTGAGGGATGTTCCTCATGAAACAAACGCACCGCATCCTCGCGTCGTTGTTCCAGAGAAAGTATCTGCTGTTGCAAACGCATTTCGCCTTCAAGCACAATGCGTGTTTCCGTATTAATATCCACGGAACCCACTTGGTAACGATAGGCACTTAATTCCGCCTCAGCACTGTCCAATTTCAGTTTTACATCTGGTATCTGCTGTTCCAAAAAGGCGAGCGTCTTTTCCGCTTCGGCACTGCGTTGTTCCACATTCTGGCGAAGATAAGCGTTAGCGACCTGGTTCACAACATTCATCGCCCGATCTGGGTAAATATCTTGATAAGTAAATTCAAGTATTCCCGTCTTTTTGCCGCGCTCTGCTACCGAAAAAGCCGATTCGAAAGCGGAAATAGCATCCAGACGCAACCGATTGGACACTGCAAACGTCTGCCCTTTGTGCGCCATCATCCGAAGTACCCCAATGCGCACAGAATCCCCAGCGTAAGGAGCTACAACGGTTTCCCCAGCATGGCCCCTGAGAACAAAGTTGTCGGCATAATCCAGTAGCTTAAAATTCACACTGTCTTCAGCCACCAAAGTCCAAGGTTCGGAACGGAACTCCTCTGGGATATTCTCCAAAGGAATGCGAAAATCCAAAAGATTCAAACGGCCTTCACGATGCAAAAGACGATCCCAAAAGCCGAGTGGAATAGCCACATTCTGCAAACGACTTGCTTCCACAGCGGCCCCCATCACACGGCGACTCTTCACCAACTCAATTTCTGTCTCTGCTGGACTTCCCGTTGCAAAAAGGCTTCCTAGATCACCCATCATAGCGCTGGCATTGGCACCTTTACCTTTAGTCTCCACCTGCAATAATGCATTCACTTCATAAACAGGGCGAATCCAATAGGCGGCAAAAACACCGATGATCCCAGATAACAAAAGAAAAAGACATACCGCAATTCGATTTTTCCACAAGTCACTGGCAAGTTCTGCCAACTCGTTTGTCTCATCCTGATTTTTCGAAGCCATATAGTGTGTTACCTTGATTACTTAAGACTGCTGAATTTTGCTTACCCAGTACGGGGTAAATTTTGAAATAAACTTCCAAGCCATAATAAAAGCACTCTCCGGCCTACGATAAGGATCTGGAATATCCACATCAGCAACCGCACCATAACGAAATACTTTACCGTCTAACCATGGATACTTACGAAGGAGTTCCACTTTTTGATTTGCTTCCATCACCAAAACCAAATCAGCCCATTTGAGCATATCCATATTCACTTGGCGAGCCTTATGGAGAGAAATATCTAAACCGTGGTCCAAAGCAACCTTCACAGCCATCGCATCCGGTCCGGAATCCACTACCGCATTCAAACCGGCACTCATTACCGTATATCCCTCACCCAACGCATTTCGGAGCAAATATTCTCCTGTGGGGCTACGGCAAATGTTTCCGGTACAAAGCACTAAAATATTTTTCATCGGGGACAAATTAAAAATATGGGAACCTAATGTCTAGGCACCGCGAGCTAAAACGACCAGCCCAAATCCTTCAGACTCGGATTTTTTCGGTCTTTCTCGCTTAAAAGCACTTCTACCCCTTCGGGAAGTGGCCACACGATCCCAATCGCTGGATCATTCCACATTAATCCGCCCTCATCGGTGGGGTCATAAAGCCGAGTACACTTGTACACAAATGTCGCCTTTTCGGAGAGCACCGCAAAACCGTGGGCAAAGCCTTCCGGCACATAAAACTGTTTTTTGTTCTCGGCACTCAAGACAACACCATGCCACTTTCCAAACGTAGAACTTGATTTGCGCAAATCCACGGCCACATCAAATACCTCACCCTCAATCACACGAACCAATTTGCCTTGCGGATTATTCTTTTGAAAATGAAGACCGCGGAGCACCCCTTGACGTGAACGCGATTCATTATCCTGCACAAAATTCGTGGGGAGACCCGCCAAAGCGAATTCCTTTTCACTGAAAGTTTCCATGAAATAGCCACGCTGATCGCCAAAAACGGAAGGCTCCACGACCACTACACCTTCAATCGGTGTTTTGATAAAATTGAATTTTCCCATTACTTTTTCCCATACATTTTGGTGTAATAATTCTGATATTCACCATTCACAATATGCTCCCACCACCCTCTGTTATCCAAATACCACTGGATCGTCTTTTGGATTCCATCCGCAAATTTCGTCGCCGGGAGCCAACCCAGTTCATTGTGAATTTTAGTGGGATCGATCGCATAGCGCATGTCATGACCCGCACGATCCTTCACATAAGTGATCAAGCTTTCTGGTTTGTCTAAGTGTTTCAAAATCAGTTTCACAATATCAATATTGCGCATTTCGTTGTGGCCACCCACATTATACACCTCTCCTACAAGGCCCTTGTGAAGGATCAAATCAATGGCCGCACAATGATCTTCTACATAAAGCCAGTCGCGCACATTAATTCCCTCTCCGTATACCGGGAGCGGTTTATCATTCAGGGCATTCGCGATCATCAACGGAATCAATTTCTCTGGAAAGTGATAAGGGCCATAGTTGTTGGAACAACGCGAAATCGTCGTAGGAACCTTAAATGTGCGGTTATAAGCCTGCACCAGCAGATCTGCCCCCGCTTTACTCGCCGAGTAAGGGCTGGATGTATGCAGTGACGTTGTCTCTGTAAAAAACAGGTCCGGCCTATCCAGAGGCAAATCCCCATAAACTTCATCAGTGGACACCTGATGGTAACGATCAATGCCGAATTTGCGACAAGCATCCAACAGAGTTTGGGTGCCCATGATATTCGTATTCAAAAACACACCTGGATTCTCAATGGAACGATCCACATGGCTTTCAGCAGCAAAGTTCACCACCATATTCGGGTGTTCTTCTTCGAACAGTTTGAAAATATTTTCGCGATCCGTGATGTCCACTTTAACAAAGCGAAAGTTCGAATTTTGCATCACGGGAGCAAGAGTTTCCATGTTGCCCGCATAGGTAAGGCAATCTACGCATACAATGCGATAGTCCGGATACTTTTTAAGCAGGTAATGGACAAAATTGCCGCCAATAAAACCAGCACCACCTGTGACAATAATGGTCATACTCATCTCAATACCTGATTTTACCTTCCGCTACTTTTTTCAAGTGCGCACCATAAGTTGATTTACCATAACGAGCAGCCGATTCCATGAGTTTTTCTTTGGTAATCCAGCCATTCACATACGCGATTTCTTCCACCGCAGAGATCTTTATCCCTTGCCGTTTTTCAATCATCGCTACAAAATCGGCAGCATCCAAAAGGCTTTCC
>MNYL01000261.1 GCA_001873075.1 Fibrobacteres bacterium CG2_30_45_31
ACATAGCGCAACCGTCTATTCTCAGTGCCAGTCCTTCCGCCACCCCTTCTGCGGGGGACACCCCCGCAACGCCCCCAAAGCAAAGAATAAGACTATTCCACAATTATCTGCGGCGATGTGACTTGTAGCAATAATTCCCATTCCTCGCGAATTTTTTCGTACTCCGAAGGATCCGCATAAATGGCAAAAGTGGTCCACTTATAACCATGAGGAATTTTTTCATACGCCGTATATTCTGGCTCGCGTCCCAAATCCCCATTGCTTTGCACCGTCAGCTTTTTGTTCTTCACCGTAGAAACTTCCAATACACTGGTAAAGAATGTCTCATGAGGCATACGAATTGGATGGTGACGAGTACGCACCTTCGGAAGACGCATCAGAGAACGTTCCCACACGTTAGGGAAACGGCCCTTGATGCCTTGAGCGCTTTGACCAAAGTAATGAGGACTGGCAAAAGTGACGACCAAAATCAAAGGTTTGTTAAAATCGCGGACATTGGTAGTCATCACTTGAGAAATGCTGACATCAGGAATCCCTTGAGAAAGAAAACTTTCCATCAATTTTTCCTGTTCTTTAGCATCGCGACCATAGAGTTGATTTCGAAAAGCCGAGGCAAACTTTCCTTGTAGATACAAAGAATCGCGAAATTCTGCAGAGCCATTTTCGTCTATAAAAAGACGGTGATGCAAAAATACTTGATGTTCCTCTGCATCTTCTAAAATCGGGGTCACAGCGACGCGACTATTTTCGCCATCAATAATCAGTGCCACTTTGCCTTCCATATCCAGCGGAACTGGGCGATCATTCCCCGCTTTGTCCGTAGGATCCACCCACATCTCAGAATTTTTTTCTCCCTTGGGGATGTAAAGCATCATGTGATCAAATTGCTGAATTGTAGGCAGTGTTTCAAAACCAGTTTCATTCAAATGAATAGCCACAAGTTGGGCAGGCACACCAATCGCATTGAGCATTTCCTTTAATAGCAAACTTTGATCTTTGCAATCCCCTTGGTGTTCTTTTAAGGTAATCTCCGCGGTCTGCGGAATCAAAGAATGGCCCCCGAAACGAACATCCCGGTACCTGATATTTTCACGCACCCAATCCACTAATGCAAGTACCGCTTTGTCCCCCATTTTATTGCCGCGCACTTCAAATGCTTTCTCCCGAACCGCCACCGCATTTTTAATTTGATGCTGAATCAAATTTTGATAATTACGCCCTACATCTTCCCATTTTTGTTTTCCCGTGAGCATTAACCCTGCACCAAAATCTCGGTATACTGGCATATACATTTCTTTTTGAATCACCACCGGATTCTCAATCTGCCATTCTTTGCTGTCCTTCGTCACTTTTGAAATCGACAACGGTCCATATTCTTCAGTGACAAAACGCGACGTATCAGCCTCAATCTTAAAAGAAGAAATTCCTACAGGAATATCCCGGCTACTGATGAAATCAGTGTAGGGAATCACATCATGATTTTCAATACTGGTACGAGACATTTGCAAATAGATATAATCCCCTGAAACCAGTTCTTTAAGAGGAAAATGCGCCATCTGAGATTCATTGGCACCCCCTAATTCCGTGGCATAAGTGATGTAGGTGTTCTGCAAAGTCGCTTTATATTTGAGAGTCATCGTGGAATCATAAACTTCCAGGGCATTTATGAAAATGCGATCAAAGCCGGGAAGAAAATCAAATGTGAATTCCTGATAAATCGCCGTGCCACGGACATCCAGAATTTCCATCAGGAGTTGTTCTGTGCGCACCCACGCCTCTCCATTCTCTGCACGAAGTGCTTCGCGTTGCCAATGAATCACGGCAGGGAATTCTTCGGCCTTTGCCTTTGCCGCAAAATCTTTACGAAGCAAAGCTTTGAGATTCTGCGGGCGTTCTTCAACAGGATTGATTGGTTTTTGTAGCGTACGATTATCCGCTTTACCTAAAAAGGCTTTAGTCGCAGAAAGGAAACTCTTGGCATCTTCATTATCTGGACGGAGAATTAACGTTTGCGTAAGCGTACGTTCTGCATTACGGAAACTTTTAGAATAGAACTGAATTTTGCCGCGCATCAACCATACTTTATAATTATCCAAACCCAGAGGCAGCGTTTCTTCGCTCACCGCAAGTGCTTCCCCGTAACGCCCGAGGAATACGAGAGCATCCATCAGTGTGAGGCCCAAATCGACGTTCATTCCAAATCGTTTGCGCACTCCATATAATAAATCCACCGCTTCCGCATACTGATCCATCCCCATGTAGGTTTTAGCAAGGTAAACGCCCAGTCGGGCAGATGGTTGTTTGTCGAACAGACGTTGCACTACCAGAAGAGACTGAGTCCGTTGCCCGAGGCCCCAGAGAGCATCACTCAAATTAATAACATACTCTGGATTATTGGGTGTGTATTGCAACGCCAGTTCCGCATACTTGCGCGCTTGCCCATAGTCAAAAAGGGATTCGTACATTTCGCCCAAAATGGAAAGGAGTCGCCCACTTTTACGCACTAAATCCATCTGACTCAAGAAATGATTGACTCCCGGACCATATAATTCTTTCAGTTGATAAACAAAGCCACAATTGATAAGATAGAGTGGTTCGTTAGGATCCATTTGATTCGCTTTTTCAAAATAACTCAAAGCCACCAGCGGCTGTTTCTCTTCCAGACGTAAAAGGCCTACCTGACTTACCACAGCGGCATTAAATTTTTGCACCTTCGGATCATTAGTTTGTTCTGGTACCGCTTCAACAGTAAGCCCTTCAACGCTACGATCCAGTATTTTCCTGTACTTTTTATAAAGTATTTCCTGAGCCCAACCAGCCACAAGAATACCTCGACCATGATCCCAGAAATAACGCCCCACATAATGAAAATCAAAACCGCTAATGGTTCGAGTCACTTCAAAATCTTGAGAGAAGCTTCCCATGGAACCCCCTCTCCGACGCTGAACGAGCATCTCTGGATCTTGAGGGTCCAGGCCCACACGCATCAGAAGCACTTTGAACAAATCTTGAGAACTGACTTCTTCTGGATCAATGATCGCTCCATACACAAAAAAGGCTGCTTCTTCAGACTTATTGGAAAGCACTAAATCCGGATCGCTGTTTTGAAGCGCAATTCCCGCCCAATGGTGCCAAAGAGTATCGGATGCTTTCCAGCGATAGCCCAACGATGGGGAAACATGTTCCAGGACTCGTTCTTTAGAAATTTCTTTTTCAGTGCTTTGAAGAATGCGGGAATCCACAACAAAACCCTTGAAGAAATGCTCCCATTCCGCTTTAAGTTCATTTCTGCTCTTCACGGAATCAGATACCGTCAAGGAAAGAAAAAAGACATAATTCCCCACTCCAGCAACAAAGCCGCAAGCTTGGTAAGGAGCATTCTCACGCACTCCTTCGACCTCCCAACGAACCCCTGTCATTCCCAATAATTCCATCGGCGTAATTTCAGAATAGGTGGCTTTTTTCCCAGCGGTCTCATAACTTTGCATTTCCATTCGGGCGCGGTCCATAATTTGCGAATCATCCCCCTTCTCAAGGACGATGAATTGAATCACCGCACGACGGCCATCCTCCGCACGGAAAAACTCCAACGGAGCATTCTCATCATTGGGATCGCTGACTAAACCCCAAGAGGTATCAGGGAGATTAAACGAGAAACCAGGCCGTTTGAACTCTGCAAGTACAGCAACAGGAGCTGATTTCGCATCCACATCCATAGGGGTTTCATAAGAAGAACCACCCTCACGTTCAGGGACTGACGATTTTTCAGAAAGAAGTTGCCCGGAAGGGGTACATGCAGAAACGAAAAGGCCCCAAAATAGACAAAAAAGGCAAGCTAAAAATAATTTCTTTGGCATCATAGTCCCTAAGTTAGAGAAAAACGCAAGCGAGGACTTCGCAACGACTGCAATTTTACATAAATTTGCATCATCCGCGAGCGACCCTTTTTGGGGAAGCTGCAGTTTCACAATCAACACATAAGGATCCTCAATGGCTCTCAAACTTGGTATCAATGGTTTCGGTCGTATCGGCCGCATGGTTTTTCGCGCCGCTGTTCAAAATTTTTCTAAAGACATTCAGGTTGTTGGTATCAATGACCTTCTCGATGCCGATTATCTCGCTTATATGCTCAAGTACGATTCCGTACATGGCCGTTTCCAAGGCGAAGTTTCCGTTGAAGGGAACTTCCTCGTTGTCAATGGCAACAAAATTCGCTTGACCGCTGAAATGGATCCTCTGAACCTCAAGTGGAACGAAGTGGGTGCTGACGTGGTTGTTGAATCCACTGGTTTCTTCTTGGATGATGCCACTGCTCGCAAGCACATCACCGCTGGTGCTAAGAAAGTGATCATGTCCGCTCCTTCCAAGGATTCTACCCCGATGTTCGTCTACGGTGTAAACGACAAGGAATACAAGGGTCAGGACATTATTTCTAACGCATCCTGTACCACCAACTGTCTCGCTCCTATCTCCAAGGTTCTCGACGACAATTTCGGCATCGTCCGTGGCCTGATGACCACCGTTCATGCTGCTACCGCTACTCAGAAGACCGTGGATGGCCCGTCCAAGAAAGATTGGCGCGGTGGTCGTGGTATTCTTGAAAACATCATTCCTTCTTCCACTGGCGCAGCTAAAGCGGTGGGCAAGGTGCTTCCTCAGCTCAACGGTAAGCTCACTGGTATGTCCATGCGCGTTCCTACTTCTGACGTTTCCGTGGTCGACCTCACCGTCGAACTTAAGAAGCCTACCAAGTACGAAGATATCTGTGCTGCGATGAAGGCCGCTTCTGAAGGCGAACTCAAGGGCGTTCTCGGTTATACCGAAGATTCCGTTGTTTCTACCGATTTCCGTGACTGCCCGAAGACCTCCATTTTCGATGCAAAGGCCGGCATTCAGCTCGACCCAACCTTCGTGAAGGTGATCTCCTGGTACGATAACGAATGGGGCTATAGCAACAAGGTTTGCGAAATGGCTCGCGTGATTGCTAAATAATTTGGTTTTAGAATAATTCGAAAAGGTGGTTTCTGATTCAGAAATCACCTTTTTTTGTGTGTTTAAGGCATTTCAGGGATAAAAAGTCTTTCGTTTTTTTCTATGAACATAAGCAAACCTATCAATATTAGCGAAAATAGTTCTCACGAAGCAGCAAAGCGGTAAGGCGTTTTTATAAATTTCATGGACGCAAAGCTGTTTTTAGAGGTGGGCCCTAAAGTGAAAGTTTTCACTTCATGCTTACAAAAACCTGTTGAAACTCTTATTTTTAATTATCTTTTTCCGTATCAAATCATTTAATTAACTAGGAGAACATGATGAATAATTTGATTAAAGTTGCAATGATGGCTCTTGCCTTCGCGTCTTTTTCCATGGCGGAAGGACTTTCTGTAGGTGGCCATGTGTCTGGAGCCTATTCTGCATTCTGGGGTGATAGTGACATGGAAGATTTTTGGGGCCCTGGTTTCAATGCCGGTATTGCTTTATACCTTCCTTTTACACCAAGTATTGGCTTTAATCCGGAAGTAACCTTCGGTTATCGTTCTGAATCCAACGAAGAAACTGAAGAAGGACTAAAAATGACAGGTGATTTGAGCCAGATGAATATTGATATTCCTCTTCTTTTCCGTTTTAATGTAGTTAGCGGACTGTTCTTTGAAGCAGGCCCATTTATGTCTCTGGCTCTTAGCGACAATTTTGATTACACCGCAGAATATAATGGAGAAGATGTTACAGCTGCAGTTGAAGCTGAAGCTGAGGCAGCAGGGGAGCCTATTGAAGGTCCTGATCAAAAATTCTTTGAAATGGGAATACTCGCTGGCGTAGGATATTCCATTACCCAGAAAATTGACATTGATGCTCGTTTTGGTTTAGGTCTTACCAAACTTTATGACGATGCTGATGCAAAATCCTTTATGTTCCACTTGGGTGGTACTTTCTGGTTTATGTAATAGTTTAAGTTCAATTTAATGAAAGATCCCGATCCCCTGTGACCGGGGTTTTTTATTCGTTGAGTTTTTTCAATTACATCTGATTTACTTTGTTTGTTTCTTATATTTGCACCTAATTATGTTTCACTTGGAGATGGACCCATGAAAATAGGCTTCAAAGCAACTCTCATCGCCTGTCTATTCGCGTCCTATGCTGCTGCAGAAGGAATTTCGATGGGAACCCATGTCGGTGCAGGCTTCGTTAAATTTTGGGATGGTGATGAATTGAATGATTTTTTGGGTGTCGGTATCACAGGGAGCCTTGATATGAAACTCCCTATCTCCTCTGCTTTTTCTTTCCACCCAGCCGTTGCCTTAACATTTCGTTCAGAATCCAAAGAATATAACGATTCCAATTCCTACTTCGGAACCACAACATTGGAATTCTATCAATTCAACTTGGAATTTCCATTCCTTTTGCAGGCCAATCTCACTGATAGAATCTTTTTAGAAATGGGCCCATTTATTGCCTTAAACATGAAATCGGATGCGTCCTGGATTATAGAGATTGGTGGTCAAGACTATGCGTTAGATGCTACAGTGAATCAAAAATCGGTAGAAGCAGGACTGATATTTGGAGGCGGATTTTCTATTACTAAAAAGATTGATCTGGGCGCTCGATTTGCCCTCGGTCTAACCCCACTATTCAAAAAAGTGGAAGATAATACGGAAGAGGATATAGAAGAAGACACAGAGGAAGATAATTCC
>MNYL01000188.1 GCA_001873075.1 Fibrobacteres bacterium CG2_30_45_31
TCCCCAAGCAAGCAAAAGAACGAAGACCATAAATTTTGGAAGGGGTTGAGATGTTTTCATACTTCTTTCTCGAAGAGGTCATTGAAATAGGGATGGGGAATCATGAGTGCCTCGTATGTAAACGTTTTAGTCGATTCTTTGTTCACTTCAGTCGGTTAGAATTTGCAAATAATTCAATTTTTGCTAAATTTACGGCGAGAAAACATCCTCTTGGAGCAGCTATGCAGTTACCGAAGTATAAAAAGAAGAAGCGCATTAAGCTTAAAGTTTGCCAAGAGCCGGGTTGCGGTCGTGAATTTTGGGGCCATCCGATTGCGAAGTATTGCGAATTACATCGTGATATTAAGCAGCGTCAAAAGCAGAAAAAAGATATTGAAAATATTGAAGCCAAGAATATCATCTTCCGTCACAACTATACAGAAGTTATGGATTTGCCTTTCAAATGCTGTCTTGAAGGTTGTGATGATATATTTGAAATCAAGGTATTTCCCAAACAGTTCGTGTACCCGCGTTTTTGTGTGGAGCATCGCAATGATTTTAAACGCACGAATTTTCTCCGAATTATGAGACGGAAAAACCGCGAAGAGTAATTTTTTTCTGAAAAGAAACAAGATGCCTCCCTCCTCAGGGGAGGTTTTTTGTTAGGATTTGCGCTCCGAAAAGCCTAAACGGCCCTTGAATCTTTGAGCCCCTTTGTTATATTTGGACTGCTTTCACATGGTGAGTGTAGCTCAGCTGGTTAGAGTCCCAGATTGTGATTCTGGTTGTCGTCGGTTCGAATCCGATCACTCACCCTTCAAAAAAAGATCTACTTCTGTAGGTCTTTTTTTTGTGCATAAAAAAATTGCCTATAAAAATCAGCCTCGTTCTCCGATTCTTCTTTCCGTGGGAAAACCCCAAGACGCAAAAAAACGCTGTTCCAGCGAACAGCGTTTTAAAGTCAAAATTCAATTGTTTAATTCGCCTCTCGCGAAACTTATAAACAAATTTTAAGAGAGGCGAGAAATCATGTACCCAGCACAAACCGCTGTTCCAATCACACCCGCCACGTTTGGTCCCATGGCGTGCATCAGAAGGAAATTCTGCGGATCATATTTCGCGCCTTCCACCTGGGAAACGCGTGCGGCCATCGGCACTGCGGAGACTCCTGCGGAGCCAATGAGCGGATTCACGGGATTGTTCGGACTGCACCAGTTCATCACTTTAGCAAGGAAAAGGCCACCCATGGTCGAGAAACCAAATGCGACCACACCCATCGCAATAATGGCGATGGTTTGCGGACGGATAAAGATATCTGAAGACATGGTGAGCCCTACGGATGTGCCGAGGAAAATGGTCACAATATTCATGAGTTCGTTTTGCGAGGTTTTCACCAAACGTTCGACAACGCCACTTTCTTTCAAAATGTTACCGAGCATGAGCATAATAATAAGGGCGGATGCATCGGGAACGACCAACACACAAACGATCATCACCATAACGCTGAAGGCAATGCGTTCCAGTTTGCTCACTGGACGAAGACTCTTCATGCGAATACGACGTTCTTTGTCTGTGGTCATCAAGCGCATGATCGGGGGTTGAATCAACGGTACGAGAGCCATGTAAGTGTAAGCAGCAACTGCGATTGGCCCGATCAAATGCTGAGCGAGTTTATTCGCTGTGAAAATGGATGTTGGGCCATCAGCGCCACCAATGATGCCGATGGAAGCGGCTTCACCGAGAGTAAATCCACCGAACATTACGGCACAGAACATGGTAGCAAATACGCCGAATTGGGCACCACCGCCAAGTAATAATGTGCGCGGATTGGCAATCAAAGGTCCAAAGTCAGTCATTGCACCCACACCTAAGAAAATAAGGGGAGGGAACAATTCCAGATGAATGCCCTGACTGATGTAGCTGTAAAGCCCCGCGGTAGGGACAAACATGCCTTCAATACTCCAGCCACCATCGTAAAACATGCGCGTAGGCAAGTTTACCGCGAGGGCACCAAAAGCAATGGGGAGAAGTAGCAGGGGTTCGAATTTTTTGACAATCGCGAGATACATCAAAACAAAACTCACCACCCACATGATGAGCATGCTTCCCGTAATGTACTGGAATCCAGCATCATTCGTGAACATGTCTCTCACGACGGATAAGACTTCACTCATAGTGTTTTATCCTCAGGAAATGATCATAAGAACTTGACCTTCCGAAACGGAGTCTTGTTCTTTGATGTTGATGGAGGCAATAGTTCCAGCGACTGGTGCATAAATCGGTGTTTCCATTTTCATGGCTTCGAGAACCACCACTTCTTGGTTTGCAGAAACCTTATCACCGACATTCACTTTTGTCTTGAAAACGAGTCCCATCATGGGGCTCACGACTGGGGTGCCACCCGCAATGGGAGCTGCTGCAACTGGAGCGGGAGCCGCATTGACGGGAGCCGAAGTTGCGGAAGCGCTTGCTACAGAAGCTACAGCCACAGGAGAAGAAACGTTACCATCAAGAACTTCAACTTCAACGTCGTAGCTCTTACCTTCAAGATTAATACGGAGTGTTTTTTTCATAATATCATATCCTGGCTTACTTGAGCCCGTTGGAGTGAAGTTCTGTACGACCCTGAATTGCCCAGATCCAGTCGTTGGTATTCTGGGGACGGAAGCGGACGACGGTGCAAGAGCGTCCTAAGATTTCTGCAGCAGATACGGCGAAAATAACAGCGAGCTTTTCATTGGAAAGGCCAGGGTGTATATCTCCTGTCGCATGAGTTGCAAGAACAGGTGTTGTGAAATTTTGAGCTTGCATTGGAATGATTGCCTTCTTACTTTCGATTTTGTTCAGTTTGAGAAGTTTTAAGACAGCGGACAACGCATAACAAAGAACACATAGTCCGGTAATGACTAGCATCACTACAATAAGTCCACTGATTTGGAATTCTATCAGAGAACCCATACCAAAGGTTCCCGTCTCAGTGCCCTTTCCCGTGTAGTAGGTACTTCCCAACTTTGCTTTTGCATGAGGAACTACTTTGGCACCTTCAAGACTTGCCAAACTATCCTTGCGGAGATTGGCTTCTTTCGCTTGGTTATAGGTTTTGTATAGAATGCTAACGCCGCCACCGTGGTTTTCCACGATTTCGAAAATGGCATCCTGTGGCATTAATTCCAGTTGTTTTTGAATCGGCTGCCGAATCGAATCCGGCATGAGGGCTATTTGCTCATCAAACCGACCCTTTGCAACCACCTTCGCCTTGGTAACTGGCTGGGCTGGCTGAGTCGCAATCTCCATGGCCGCGGCTGGAACCGAATCCATAGAATTTGACGTACTGTCTTGCTGTTCTATCATAACGGGCTTAATCCATGTTTTTTAGGGGGACGTGTCACACGTTTCGTCATCAAGGAACGCAACGCAAGCGCCACCTTGAATCGGGTCTCAGCGGGCTCAATCACATCCGTGATAATGCCCGATTCCGCAGCCTGGTAAGGCTTCGAAAATTTTTCACGATAATCTTCCACCAACTCTTTATACTTCGCATCGCGGTCGGTGGCGGTTTCTAGCTCTTTCTTGTAAATAATTTTAGCGGCACCTTCGGCACCCATCACGGCAATTTCGGAGGATGGCCAAGCGAATACGACATCGCCGCCAAGGTCTTTCGAACCCATGGCAATATAGGCTCCACCGTAAGCTTTGCGCATAATGACTGTTACTAACGGCACTGTGCAAGTGGCATACGCATAAAGGACTTTGGCTCCATGACGAATGATACCACCGCGTTCCTGTGCAAGGCCAGGCATAAAACCAGGTACATCCATCAATGTGACGATAGGAATGTTAAAAGCATTGCAGAACATAATGAAGCTTGCCGCTTTGTCCGAGGCATCGATGTCGATGCATCCTGCCTTGGCTTTCGGCTGGTTTGCAACAATTCCCACAACGATGCCATCGATACGGGCAAATCCGACTACCATATTCATTGCAAAATTTTTGTGCACTTCGAGCCATTCGTTTGTATCTACCAAGCGTTCAATGACTTGGTAAACATCCAAAGGCGTTTTCCCATCTTCAGGCACAATTTCATTCATGCCTTCATCCCGTTCCAGTGCGAGTTCGGAAGAAAGACGGTTGGGAGGATCCTGCAAGTTATTGCTAGGAAGGAAACTCAGAAGTTTTTTGATGATCTCGATGGCATGCTTGTCGTCTTCAGCTACGAAATGAACGTTTCCAGAAACTGTGGCATGCGCATTTGCTGTGGCAAATTGATCCAGAGGAGCTTCTTGACCAGTCGCAGCCTTGATGACTTCCGGGCCGCAGATAAACATGTTGGAATTGTTCTTGAGCTGAATACAAAAATCCATCAGCGCAGGGCTATAAGCAGCACCACCGGCACAAGGGCCCGCGATAAGCGCAATCTGGGGGACGAGGCCCGAAGCGAGAACGTTCTGTCTAAAAACTTGGCCGTAACCCGCGAGGCTCTTTACGCCTTCCTGGATTCGCGCTCCACCGGAATCGTTCACGCTGATAATCGGAGTACCGAGGGTGCAGGCCTGTGCCATCGCATCTGCCATTTTCTTTGCGTGACGGGATCCCAAAGAACCTCCGCTCACCATAAAATCTTGGCTGATCACTGTGACGGGGCGACCATTGATGTTGCCGAGTCCTGCAATGACGCCATCTCCCGCGAGATCCTTCTTGTCAAATCCAAAACCGCGTACATCATGGTTGATGTGCATCCCCGTTTCCTGAAAAGAACCTTCATCGACTAATTGAGTGACTCGTTCTCTTGCGGTCAAAAGTCCTTTTGCATGACGTGCGGCAATCTTATCTTCGGTGCAACCGCTAGTAAGTGCTTTCTGTCGGCGACTTGCTAATTGATCCAATAATTCTTTCTTAATAGCCATATTAAAATCGGTCCTTCTGTAAGGATGAAGTGAGGCCACAAAGATAGATTTTTTGGTTCATATAAACGTCTCAAAATTGTCTTCCGCCATGTTTCCCGTTTTCATAAAACGGAGATGCATGTCGAAAACCTGTTCCAAGGAAAGGGGGAGGTGCTTTCCTTTTGAAAACCGTAGGCTGAAATTTAAACTTTCATTCAATAAATGTCTATAATGGGGGTGTGCACAATGGTCGATAATGGCGTGTGCACGCGTAATGGGGTCCAATCCTCGCAAATCAGCAAGTCCCTGTTCGGTCACAAAAATCATCGTATCGTGGTCGGTATGATCCACATGGCTCACCAAAGGAACAATGGCACTAATGGCTCCATTTTTCGCCGTGGAAGGGGTCATGAAAAACCCCAAAGCGCAATTTCTCGCGAAATCAGCGGATCCACCGATGCCATTCATAATGCTCATGCCACTCACGTGGGAACTATTCACATTGCCGTAAATATCACACTCCAGGGCCGTATTCATGGAAATAATCCCCAGACGGCGGATCACTTCGGGACTATTAGACACCTCTTGCTGCCGGAGCACAAAGCGCTTTTTCCACGAGTTCACATTGGTTTTAAATAGTTTTTGTGCGGCGGTCGAAAATGTTAACGCGGTACCCGAAGCCCCCTTTAATTTTTCTGCTTCCAAAAGGGTGAAAACCGCTTCCTGAATCACCTCAGTATAAAGACTGATACAACCTTGCAGAGGGTCGTTTGCCATGGCGCAGAGTACTGCATTCGCAACATTGCCCACACCACTTTGGTAGGGAAGCCCCTCAGGAAGTCGGCCTTTTTTTCGCTCATGATGAAGAAATTCAAGAATCTGGCCTGCGATGATCTTCGAGGTTGGGTCCGGTTCCGAGAATGAATTTACACTATCGGCACGATCAGTATGCACGATAGCGATAATCTTGGATGGATCTACCCTTACGAATTCTTCGCCAACGCGGTCGCCTGCGCTGAGAATCGGAATGGGTTTGGCAAAGGGGGCCAGTGCGGGCACAAAGGTGTCATGGAATCCTAAAAAGGCATCCCCATACAGACTGTTAATTTCCAAAATTATTTTATCTGCGAGAGCTAAATAAGTCGCTGAATTTCCGCCAGAAGAGGAAAGATAAACGCGACCGTCAGGAGTTACCGCAACGGCCTCAATGATTGCAAGCGTGGGATGGGGGAGGGCACCGGAACGGACCATGGGGCCCATACATCCCAAGTGTGCGTCTAAGTAGCGGACACTCCCGTCGTTAATGGCTTTTCGAAGGGATGGATTCGATTGATATGGCATGCGCCAATCGAGAATTCCTGCTCGTGCAAGATTGCCATCGCACTCATCTCCTGTGGAAGCACCAGAAAAAAGGGAGACCTTGAAATCAACCCCTGCTTCCCGGAGTGCTTTCCCGCGTTCCGCGAGGGCTTTCGGCACTTCTTTGGGGTAGCCTGCTAAAGTAAATCCGGAAACTCCGATGAGTTCTCCGTTTTGGATGAGTGTCGCCGCTTCTTCTGCGGACATAACTTTACACTGTAATGAGTCTGTCATGGTGGCACAAAGTTAAAAATTTCTATTTTCCTTTTTGTGCTTCACTTTATCAAGTATAACCTAATTGGAGTTATTAATACCCTCATCACCTTGATCGTGGTTTGGATTCTCCATCAGCAACTCGATTGGAATCTGGAAATTTCAAACTTCTTGGGCTTTGTTATCGGAGGAGTGAATTCCTATATAGTGAATCGTTTATGGAATTTTAAGAGCACCAACGAAAAACGTTCCGAAATGATCCGTTTTTTGGTCATCTTTATTTTCGCCTATCTATTGAATTTAGGTGTGCTTGAGGCTGTCAAGGCCACCCTTGCTCCTGGGGGAACGTTTGTTTCTTTCGCCAATATTTTTGCCCCCTATGTAAAACCGGGCTATATCGCTCACGTTATCGCCAACGTGGTTTACGTTATTGCAAGCTTTAGCCTCTACAAGTGCTGGGTATTTAAAGAACGAAAAGTCAACTAGAATTGGCTTAAGAATCGTTGATCGTTGGCGGTCAAAAGTCCAATTTCAGGAATGGCATGGCGGAGCATCACGATGCGATCCAGGCCAAAACCAAATGCAAATCCGGTGTACTTTTCGCTGTCGATGCCGCAGTTCTTAAACACATTCGGATCTACAGAACCGCAACCTCCGATTTCCATCCATCCCGTGCCTTTACAGCGACGGCAACCTTCGCCACCGCAGAATACACAACTCACGTCCATTTCCGCAGAGGGCTCGGTAAAGGGGAAGAAGCTCGGACGAAAACGAGTTTTAACGCCT
>MNYL01000147.1 GCA_001873075.1 Fibrobacteres bacterium CG2_30_45_31
AGAGGTCTCTGCAATATTCGTGGTAAAAATCACTCGCGGACGCTCTGTATCCTTGAAAATTAAGTTTTGAATGGGTAACTCTTGCCCGCCATACAAATCCAGAAGCTCCAATTTTCCGTATCCAAAAGCCTCTTCTACAGCGCGGTGGGCACTTGTGATTTCCCCTTTACCAGGTAAGAAAATGAGTGTAGTTTTCCAAATATGGTTTCGCTCAAGAGTTCTCAAGGCGCGAATGATTTCTTTATCTTGAGGGCTTCCTAGGGGGGCATCTTGACGGATGATTTGCACAGGGAAATGGGGAAGTCCCACCTGGAGACACGGGATTTCTAAAAGATTTTCTAGGGTTTCTCGATTGAGTTCTGCGGAAAGCACGGCAATGCGCGGGGCTTTTGTTGGGGATTTCTTTTGACACGCTAAGAAATAGGAAATGAGTAAATCCATCTCGGAACGTCTTTCATGAAATTCATCAAAAACGATCCAATCCGCATGGCAATCCTCTCTAAGGACACTTTGCAAAAAGCTCCCGTAGGTTTGGAATAGAATACGGGTCTTATTGGAATTTGCCGATTCAAAACGGAATCGGTAACCAATGAGATCCCCCGTGGATTCGCCACAGAGAAAGGCCAAGTAATTTGCGAGACTTAAAGCCGCAAGGCGCTTTGGTTGTAGAACCACCACCCTTGCTGTATTATTTTTTTGTTGAGATAAAAGCCAAGGAATAAATGAGGACTTTCCACTCCCCGTAGGAGCTGTGAGTAGTAAATTTCCACCCTTATCAATCGTGTCTTCAATAACTTTAGCACTCGCGTATAAAGGGAGCCTTTCAAATGCATTGCTCATACGCGAATTAGAGAATTAAGTTCTCGGGAAACGTAATTTTTCGCCAGTGGTAGCGTCTGCATAAGGCCAATGAGCATTTTTACGACGGTCATTGGGGAGCAAATTTTCGAGACGACGACGCAAACCGGCTTCTGTTTTACAAAAGAAGTACACCACTTTATTTTCATCTGCGATCAAAAACATGGCCACTTTGTATTTGCTTTTCACGGCCGCACGGAAAAGCCCTATATTTTCTCTATTGGGAATCACTCGTTCTCCCACAACATCGCAGATCATATCTGCATCCTTGAGGAGTCCCTTGGATTTGGCTTTGATTCCTTCCACGTTTTGTTCGGTACTCTTGCGGATAGTTTCTAAGCGGAAGGCGCCCCCTCCTTCCTTGAGGATCTTACGAACCGCACGGACAGCGGCTACAATAATTACAATCACTACAAGAGCGATAATGAAGGGCCAAGCCTCAGAAAAGAAATGGCTGACGGAATTCAGCATAAAAACCTCAAAACGGATTTATTTCAGAGTATCTCGCGAATTAAGATAGAAAAAAATATATATTGCGGGCATGATTTGCCCATATTGTAAACACGCAGAAGACAAGGTTGTCGATAGTCGCGGAAGCGGTGTTTCTATACGTCGCCGCCGAGAGTGTCTGGGTTGTGGTCGTCGTTTTACAACTTATGAGTATATTGAAGTGGTTCCACTGACGGTTGTCAAGCGAGATCAAAGTCGCGAAGCGTTTCAGCGCGAGAAACTGCTTGCTGGCATTACAATGGCTTGCAAAAAACGCCCTGTAAGTCGTCAAGTCATTGAAGAAATGGCGACAAGTATTGAAAATACCTTGATTGCTTCTGATAGCCAAGAAGTTGGCTATGATCAAATTGGCAATTTGGTAATGGCGGAATTGCGAAAAATAGATGCCGTTGCCTATGTGCGTTTTGCTTCAGTTTATCGTGAATTCAAGGAAGTGGGTGAGTTTGTAACGCAAGTGTTACAACTTCAGCCAGATTCCAAAAAGAAATAGCCTTATTCGCATAGGGCGACTTTGGAAAAATCAACAAATTATCTCACTTTATTAAAACGCGCTATTGCATCGCGTGCTGTTATTGCTGAAAAAAATACCGCTTATCGATTAGTGAATGGGACTCCGGATGGTTTTCCTGGATTGACCTTAGATCGCTACGGGGGCCATTATCAGTTACAATTTTTTGGCCCGGAGCTTTTAGCTTTTCGTGCAGAAATTGTTGCGGCCATTGAGGACACGCTTTCTCCTGAGTTTATGGTCACAAAGTTTCGTCTGAATCCAAGTGGCGAGACTTTGGAAACACCACTCATGGTTGTTGAAATTGGTTCTGAGGACAATGCGGCGACGGTAGTGCAAGAAGGCGATTGCCTTTTTCATGTGAATCTTTTAGATACGGTGAATCCAGGCCTCTTTTTGGATATGCGCGATGGGCGTGAAGAGGTGCAAAAACGCTCTTGTGATCGAGATATTCTCAATTTATTCAGCTATACCTGTAGTTTTGGGGTTCATGCGCGGGCGGGCGGGGCGACTCTTGCGGTTAACGTGGATATTAGTGCCAAAATTCTGGATAAGGGCAGAGAAAATTATGCTCTGAATGGATCTGAAGTACTCCCTGGAGAATTTTTTCGGGGCAATGCTCGCGAATATTTAGAGTGGTGTGCTAAAAAAGAAAAAAAATTTGGCGGTATTGTGCTCGACCCACCCAGTTTTGCGCGGCATAAGGGCACTACATTTCGTATTCGTGATGATTTGCAAGGACTTGTTTCCCTCGCGGCTTCGCTTTTGGAACCCAATGGATTTTTGCTGGTGAGTTCCAATTTCAGTGGATTCTCTCCAAAGTCTATTGCGGAGGCGTCCTTAGCCACCGTGCGTAGCTATTCAAGTAATGCTCGTCTTGCTTGGGCTCACGGTCAGGGTTCTGATTTTCCAGGAAGTGGCACAATGAAAGAAAGCTGTCTTTCCTGCGCGATGATTCTAGTCTAGCCTTGGGGACTCTCTCCATCAATTTCGATTTTGTGTTCTTTGAGTTTTCGCCAAAGAGTAGCGCGGCTAATTCCCAAACGAGTCGCCACTTCTGTTTTATTGCCTTTGAGCACGGCAAGAGCGTGAAGAATGTGACGCTTTTCTAGCTCGTCCAATCGAATCACATCATCTGTGGAATCAAATGACAATGCCTGAATTTTGGGTGGAATAGATTCTTGTTTCTTTAGGGACGGGGCAGTTGTAATAGTACTTGGAGCAGGCAGTAACCCTTGTGCAGAAGTCCCTTGGACCTGTACCTCTTCGGGTAAATCATCTAAACGAATTTCTCCATTCTCAGACAATATAATCGCGTGTTCAATGATATTTTGAAGCTCACGGATATTACCAGGGTAGGCATAAGTCGTAATCGCCATTTGTGCGGCAGGCTGAATTCCTTGGATAGACTTTCCGTGCTCCTGCTGGTACTTGAGAATAAAATATTTCACAAGGCTGGGGATGACTACGCGACGATCACGGAGAGGCGGGAGATGAATATGAAATGTATTCAATCGATAATAGAGATCTTCTCGAAACTCTTTATTGGCCATGGCCTCTTGCAAATCTTTATTGGTAGCGGCAATAATTCGAACATCGATGTACCGATTCTCCGTCTCGCCCACGCGACGAAATTCGTGGTTTTGTAAAAAGCGCAAAAGTTTGACTTGGGTTGCAGGGGAAAGTTCTGCCACTTCATCCAAGAATAAAGTACCACCAGCGGCTTCTTCAAAGAGTCCTTTTTTGTCCGCAGTAGCCCCAGTGAATGCGCCCTTTTTCGTTCCAAAGAGTTCGCTTTCCACCAAATTTTCAGGAATGGCTCCGCAGTTTACGGCGATGAACGGTTCGTTAGAACGCTTGCTCAAACGATGTACGATATTTCCAATAAATTCTTTACCAGAACCCGATTCTCCCGTAATCAAGATTGTGCTGGTAGTGGGGGCGATCTTATAAAGTGTTTTCAAAATCTTGCGCATTTCGGGGGTATCGCCCAGCAAGTTTTCCAACACATGATCTTCCATGAACCGATAATTGGTATTGTTGCGCAACCGGATAAGGTATTTTTTTGTTGTATCTTCGAGTACTCGACTCGTCACGGGTTTCAGCAGATACCCGGCGGCTCCATGTGAAATTGCACTCTCTGCGGCAGACTTCGTTTGGGCATCACAGAGAACCATGATTTCAATACCAGGGTGATGCTCTTTCATAAAGCTGATCAAATCAAGATCTTGATGCACGAGCAGATTGACATTCACGAAGGCAAAATGAATCGGGGTTTCTTCAATAGAAGAAATCAAATTGGCCGCGTCAGAAACGGCTGTAAGTTGCACGTCTTGAATGGACCAAGTATGAACTATTTCTTGGACAAAAGATTTATCGGTATCAGCAAAAAGGACGTTCATCTTTATTCAATGTAGCAAAATGAAACGTTACTTTTTCTCCCTTCTACGCAAAAATAAATTGGAGATTCAAAATTATTATGCGGCTGTCATTTCAGCGATTTTCGCGAGCAATGCTTTTCTATTGATCGGCTTTGGGAAAATGGCTGCGACACCAAAGTGCTCGGCAGTTAACAAATAATCATCGGCAGAAGTCCGACCACCACCGCTAATTGCAATGAGTCGGTTGGTTTGGTTACGGCTTCTGAAATCGAGAATAACTTCAAAACCGTCCTGCTCTGGCATAATAATATCAGTAATGACAGCTTTGTAGTCATTTTTGTCGTAGAGTTCCTTTGCCTTACGACCATCTTCTGCCGTATCTACCTCGTATCCGTTTAGCGATAGTGTTTCTCGAAGCATCGTTCGCATTGATGCATCGTCATCAATTATGAGAACCTTAGACATATTTCATCCTCCTTCCTATCATGTTTTGCCTAATGGCCAATAAACGCAAAAGTTAGTTCCTTTTCCAATTGCTGTCTCGAGGGTAAGGTAACCTTTAGCTTCCTTAATTAAGCTTATGGTCACAGGTAAGCCTAAGCCGAGGCCTTGGTTGGGAGCTTTTGTCGTGAAAAATGGTGTGAAAATTCGATTGATTGTATTTGGAGAGATTCCTTCTCCTGTATCTTTAACAGAGATCCAGAGAAAATCACCTGGGGGAATGGTGCCAAATTTAGACGCAATTTCTTGATCCAAGTGTAGAGGCTTGAAACTAATAAGAAGTTCTCCTCCTTTTTCTTTCATCGCGAAAATGGCGTTTGTTCCTAGATTAATTAACACTCGGTGAAAGTCTGTGGAATCACCAAAGGCTTGAACGGGAAGGAGAGGTGCCTCCTTCTTAATTTGGATCTTTTCGGGACAACTTACGGCAAGCTGGTCAATCACTTCATCCACCACAAGAGCCACTGAAAAATTTTCTGTCGCTTGGGTTTTATTTTGTTTGTTATGAAGTAATAGTTGAACCAGATCTTTTGCGCGGTTTGCTGATTGAAGAATCTCTTCTACATATTTTCTCGCCCGAAGATCTTCTGGCATGGTTTCTAGTGCAAGTTCACAGAACCCAATCTGCGCTCCTAAGATATTGTTAAAATCGTGTGCTATGCCGCCTGCAATATTATTCAAGTCTTCCATTTTTGAAGCAAGTAAAAGACGATCTTTCAACTGATTGCGTTCAATTTCCAGCAGTTTAATTTCGGTAATATCTTCTGTAATTCCAAGAATCCCTTCTTGTTTATGTTCATCCGAGTAGAGAGGAATTAGAAAATTCTTAAAGTACTTCTTTTCGTCTTCATTTATCTCTGACTCTGTATCAAAATGAAGAAGTTCTCCGTGAATAGCTTTTTTTTCTTCTTCAGTATAGGCATCATCGGTTTGACCTGTTTTATTTCCTTGTATCTCAATATCCAATTGATTTTGTTTTGTATAAACACCTTGATTATTTTTCGCCCAGAGGCGGAATGGCAAGTTATTCAAAAGAGCCACAAGGAAAGTATCTTGTTCTTGCAAGATCTTTTGGATACGTGTTAATTCTAGACGATACTTGTATTTCTCTTCTTTAAATTGTTCTTGAAGGAGTGTATATCCTTTTTTAAGATTCGCTTCTCTGGAAATATCTCTCAAAATCAATTTGTATCCGCGGACAATTCCATAAGTACTTTGGGGTGTCATGGTAACGGAAATGGTAATTGCATTTACATTGCTACCTAAAGGCACTGGAAAACCTTCAATGGTGCTTAATGAGGTTATACCTGGGAGATAAGGGAGAATATTTTTTCCAATAAGAGCGACTTCGCGAACGGCAAGGAGTGCGCATGCGGAAGGATTTGCGAGAAGCACTTGTCCATTTTCATTGAGTAAAATAACACCTTCATCTAATTGTTCGATTACGATTCGTGTCGCTTGTTGAATATCCAACGAATATTCCGAAAGTATTAAACCCGTACGACATAGCATAATGATGATAAATAAAACAACAAGTGAAAAACTTTCACCATAGACATAGATATCGAAAATAGGGAGAACGATATCGAGCGTGAAGGAAAGAGTGCATGCCATAATGAACGCAATAAGCAAAGTCCGAAGCATTTGTTTGGAATAATCTTTTGCGGCTTGCATCCGTTTGGCAATCAGATACATTGCCACTAGAAAAGGAGGCACCATAAAAAATAATACAGCAACGAAATAGCCTGTGTTGCCGGATGCGGAGTAACCATACCAAGTCTTTTCGATATTAATAAAGAATCCATTCAGAACGCTGCTAAGTGCTACAAACAGGATTCCGATGCCATTCCAGAATGTCCATAAAGGCGTTATTTTTTCTAAAGTAATAGTAGATACGCAATAGAGAGCGGCAAAGCCTATTTGCACCCAACAAAGAGCGGAAAGGTGAAAAAACCAATATTTTGAAGATTCAAAAATGGGCAATTGAGCGAAAATAGAGAGCACACTCCAAGCCATGCCGAGCAAAATAAGGTAGTGGAGCGGACGGCGATAGGCTTTTTCATAATTATTTCCATACACGGAAATAAAGAAGCCTAACTGAACAATTAGTGCCGTAAAAGAAAGAATTGCGTGTGTCGCGCTTTTTTCAAAAAAAAAATTATCCATACCTGGTAATCCTGCTACCCTCAAATCTATACTTTTAAAATTAAAATAAAAAAAAACCGCAAAAAATGCGGTTTTAAATAAATAAAACACTAGGATTCAAATCTTATCTTATCCGCTGAATACCAAAAACTCGGGTGGCATCGTAATCGGAAGAGGTACTAAATCGCTTCATTGTTTCCAAATCATCCGATTTTGCTGCGTAGAAACGCGTTTTTAGAGTCGCCTTTGCTATGTAGGCACCCGTTCCGACTGCTTTTCCACTCGCAGAGGCCAGACCTTGTTTGGGACGAGCCACCCATTCAATGAATATAAACGCTTCATTGTTAGAGGATACATAAGGATCTGTCAAGGTAAACTTGCCCTTAATACTGTTCACAAAGTTTCCAAGATTGGTGAAAACGGGGATCTCATAGGAGACTTGGAGACTATCCCATGCTGGGGCTTCATTGTAGGCGGCTCCGCGAGGAACGCCTAAAGTGAGTTCAAATACAGCTCCAGTAAATGGGTAATTCGCGGTGTCAACACTGGCTTTAACTACCCCATTTTCTATCCAATCATACTTTCCTGTGGCTTGATTGAGTATCAGGAGACGATAGGTTTCATTTTTTGTCACCGGAAGTACTGTATTCTCGGCAGAGGACGACACTTCACTTACATGATCTTTGAGATGGAATGAAAAATCGATAATTGGCTTGCCATCACCGGTTACCGTTGCCCACGGATTTTCCATCGAAGGGATGTTACCGCTTTTATCAGTGAAAGCACTGGTTAGGGGAGCGAAACGAATACGGTCTCCTTCTCCAACAGCTCCTTGACTATCGTCCAAGAAATAAATATTGATGTTGGAATTATCATTCACCAATATCCAATCATAGGCCTCAATGGCGATGGGCCCCTTGCGTTCACGTTGCAGTAAATCCAATGTGGAATCCTTAACCAGCAATGGTTCGCTCGCGTATGCCATGAGACTATTGACGGCTGTTCCTGGTGTGACTTCTCCAGAAATAATCACTGGGCCTGTTAAGTCTTCGGCAATAGTGGAGTTGCTTTCGTAGTTGGCTCCTTCACCCTTGTGTTGAGTTACGAGACCCGCTCCAATCAGAGTTTTTCCTTGGTAGGAGCCAGAATAGGTACCGTTCGTGTTTCCGAGTTTGAATGGTTTTGCAAGATCCAGTGTTGCAGAGGTTCTATCCGCATTCCATGTGTAAGCCTTGGTCCAAAGTGTTTCTGGCTCCGCAGAACCAAAAATGACTGAAACTTGATCTGGAGCATGTAGCGCATCTACAGATCTCGAGAAGAGAATGGTCACGTTTTCGGCAAGACCATCCCCGTTACCATCAGCAATACTTGCGTAATTCATTGCTACTGGAACAAGCTTGAGTGTAATCGGAAGCATTTTTTGAGAGCAAGGGGAAACTCCATTACCTGATTTATCCGTAATCGTTGCTGTTGCTGCAAGCTGGCCTTTCATCCCTTCTTGAACTAAAGAGGTCCCGCTCGCAGGTATTGCAATTTCAAATTCCCAAATGTTCTTTTCTTCGTTGTAGAGTTTAGACTTGATAACAGTAGGTACTGTGGCTTGTTGCACATCATTTGCTGAGTAGAGAACTAGTGGCCAATCTATTCCTGGAGCTGAAATGGGCTCGCTGAACTGTAGATATACTTTGTCCGTGGTCACTGTGTCCAAATGTTCCAAAACGGAAATAGAGACGAGTGTGGGGGATACTCCATCGGTGTAGTAATCTGAATGGACTTGCTCTGCACCAGAAATAAGGCTCACCAAAGTGACTGCTCCAGAAGGCGTTGAGTTCTGGATTGTATCGCCAGTCGAAAATTTAACCGTGAGAATTTTATCCACAACGGTTCCATCGGTTGATGACAGTGTATCTCCATTGTAGACAAAATCTAAACGAGTAAACGATTGTCCTTCTTGATATGGATTCGAAAGAGTCACTTGAATCGCATCAGGGATAAGATCACAATCCGTATCTAGCATTTTTGCATTATCGATAATTGGCCATGGTGGTAATTCTTGGATGACAAGCTTTACGGTTGCAGGGCTATAACTTAAGGTTGCCTTTCCTCCAGAGGCTCTCCCTGTGAGTATAGTGCTCACAGCGGCGGTAGAGCTGAAGTAGAAGGTGGCTTCGCCATTGACGAGAGTGATGCTAGTGACGCTGATAGTGGCTGTGGGACTTGTCCAAAAAAGGACATTGCCCTCAACAACACTGAGTGCCACGCTGATATCTTCGCCCAACATGATCGTGCCCGTGCTATCCACGAGTTTTACATGGACGGATCCCATTTTGCCCTCATAAGCAAAAACGCTATCAGAGGGGGTAAATATTAAATAACGTTTTTCGAGAGGAGTCGTGATGGTATCAACTTCTACATTGGAACGCACCACGGCGCAGGCACAGTCGTAGCTTCCGGTGGTATTGGCATTACGGTTATGCCATGAAACCCAGTCTATTCGATTGTTACCATAAGCGAGCGTTGTGTCAATGCTGAACAGGAAGGCGTCATAGCGACCATTCACAGAATAAGCAAATGGACGGTTATCCCCATTGGCTTCTAATGCATCTAAGTATCCGGTGGGGGATACGGCACTTTCTCCCGCATAATTCACAGGATAGGTGGTCTGCTCCACGGACGCGATCGGTGTGACAAATGGCGAAGTGAAATTCAGGGAGACACTTCGCGAGAGGGTGAGATCGGAGCTTGTGGCATCGTAGCCGGGGTCATAGCCGTAGATGTGTATGCCGTTGTAGTAGATGGCTACATAGGGATCGAGGGTAAATGCCTTTTCTGTAACTCCATCGGCATTCTTTTCTAGTTCAGTCGTTTCAGATCCTGTATAATATGGACCCTTAGTAAGGTCAATGCCAGAGAATTGCTCGGGATCGGTACTCTGTGTGTGGGCACGGAGCGACCAAGAGCCTTCCAGGTCGGCGAAGGTGGCGTTCTGGAACTTCAATTGGAACAGGTATTTCCCAGAGACGGCAAAGGTCCCTGTGAGAGTAATCGGGAGATAATAACCAGCTCCCGTGCCATCGGCAACGGGGGTTCCAAAGACTATGTTGCCGCTCGCAGCGGAAGTTCCCGTTCCGTCCCACACGGAACTAATGTAGCTTACAGGATTCAGGTTGTTTGTTTTCAGGTAAAGGCGAAGTTCTGCGTTTGTGTAAGCGATTGTATCGTTATTGATGACGGAGATGATGAGCGTATTGCAGGTTTTCCAATCGGAACAGGCGGATTGATAAGAGGACGGTTTGATGTAGATCTCGAAATTGGCATAAGCTGCCTGACTAGTGGTTGTGAAACTGTAATGGTTTCCGCCATTGTCATCCGTGGTGGCTCCAGAGGAAACGTCAAAGTAGTACTTTGTACTGGGAGAAAGGCCTGTGAGGGTTACGGTATGAAAATAACCCGCTTCCCCGATGGTTGTTTCTGTGAGTGCTGCCGTTGCTGTGCCATATTTCACAAGGGTGTTCGATGCAGCTTCTTTTGTCCACCAGTAAATTTTTGCGCTCCGGTGATCTACCTGGCAAATGGTGACTTCAGAAATTTGGGTCACTGTGGAGGTCATGGTGAATGAATACCATTGTCCGTGATTGTCATCCGTCGAAATGTTGGATTTGACATCCTTGCCTTCCAGGAAGAAATAATAAGTGACGCCAGCGGTGAGTCCTGTGAGGGTGACGGATCCATTTTTAGTGAGAGTATCTACGCTGACAGAAAGAATTCCACTCACATCATTGGTGGTGTTGTAATATACTGTTACACGGGCAAGTTCATTTGTACTCCAACTGATAATGGCGGAGGTTTCGCTGATCGGTGTTGCTGTAACATTGCTGAACAGAGGACCTTCTTCGTCAATAGGGAGATCTTTGGAAAGGGAAAGAGCCGGAATAATGAATTGCGTTGAAAAGTCAATGCAGGTTTCCGTAGCTGTATAATCGTTCCAGTCATCCTTAAGCGTTTTGGTTGGCGCGGAACCACCCATTAATGCTCCTCGCGGACATTTGTATTTGTATGGCATGCCCCCCGCATTGTAGCCGTCAGGGTTAGCGGCGCGGTTATGAGGATGGTTCTCATTCTTTTCACCGGCACCCATGAGGAAAGAAAGATCCCAGGGATTGGCACCCATGTTGTAATAAATATTATCAAGAGCCACATTCAGGTATTTTTCATCGCCTGTAATGTCGTAGAGCATAAAGACAGCGTTGGCGGCACCCATATTGTAACGGTTAAAGCCCCAGTCGGAGGATGTCCAGACTAAGTTGTAAGGAGGTGTGACGCGGAAGCTTCCG
>MNYL01000084.1 GCA_001873075.1 Fibrobacteres bacterium CG2_30_45_31
AAATTACTTTATGTGTCCTGTGATCCTGTGACGCAGGCAAGAGACTTTGCCATTTTGAAAACCGCAGGTTACCAAATTGTGGATGCACAAGGCTTTGGTTTTTATCCTCAGACATCGCATTTTGAAATGTTTTTAGAACTGCAAAAGGGGTAGTTTCTCTCCCTTTTCTCTGAAATTGACGGTGGCACTTTGCCATTGCACTCGGCTTTTGCAACAGTCGTTATTCAAAATGGTGAAGCGCGTTCAACTCCAGTCTCATGATCGAGGTGCCAAAGGCATCTATGAAGGATCAGAGTCACTAAGTACGAAAGCCCCAGAGCTCGTGTTTCTAGTTTGGCCTCTTTAATATCATGGATACAAAGTGATTTTTGGAGGTACCCTATAGCCATTAGATCTTCTCTGGTGTAAAATCTTGTTTACAGAAATAAGTGAATTTGAACTTGTGGAACCTGAATTTATGAGGATTTTTCAAGAACGTTCAAAAAGGGAGTCTCTTCTTTTCACTCTAAAGAAATGAGTGAATCACTCTCCTTCGCTGATTTCGTTTTTTCTTCTTGGTTTTTATAAATTTATTAATAGGTTAGGTTTTTGACTTATCGATTTTTTATTCAGAGGTGTTATGTTAAGAAAAATTTTAGTCCTTGCCATGCTCTCGATTTCACTCTCTTGTGCTGCCGGTTTAGCCGATAAGTCAAGTGCTGTCGGTGGGTGGGTACAAGGTGGAAATCCAGGAGAAAAATTAGGCCTAGATTACAAGATGCGTCTTGATCCTATGGCGACTCTTGATATTTATGTCCATTTTTATTTTAGTGATAATGATAATTCATTGGGGCTCTATCTCGGTTATTACTGGAATTATTATGACATTATTTCACTGCCAGCTGAGGCGGGACGTATGGGTTTATACTGGGGACCTGCAGGGGGTGTCGGTTGGTGGGATGATGGTATTGCTATTCGTGCGGGTATCGTTGGCGGTTGGGAGTGGGAATTTCCTCAGGGAATACCGCTTGAATTGTATGTAGAACTGAATCCCGTAGGGGAGTTACAGGTGTATACGGATGATCGGGATGATAACACGCATTGGAGACTTCCTGATTTTTACCTCCGTTTAGGTCTTCGTTTCTGGTTCTAAACTGTTAAACAAAGGTCGAAAAAATGAAGAAAAATCGTTGGATGATGTTACCGATAGCGTGCCTCGCCCTTGGTTTTTATGCATGCGGCGTGAGCGAATCTCCTTCAATTGTCTGTGGTAGTGACTGGATAAAAAGTAATGCCACAGTCATTGATACGGCGAGTACTTTTGCCATTTCGGATCCTTTAATTATTCAATTTCGCTATAACAAAAATTTTGATTTCTCGGAACTGGAATGGTCCATCTATGAGGGTACCCTCTCTCAGAAGGGACAGGAATTACGGACTCGAAAATCCAAAGTTTCTGAAAAAGAGGGATCTTACACCATCAAAGGTGTTGATGTTAGTGGTGGATATATGACCGCTCGAGAGATGCTGCATGCGAGCCAGCCGGGCTCTTTTGTGGTCGAGTTTCGTTCGCAAGGAAAAATACTTGCTTCAAAACAACTTCAGTTGATTCTTAATAGTGAAAAAAAATAAATAGGCCTTATGTTCAAAAAGTATCTTCCGTTTGTCTTTGCTCCTTTTCTTTTATCCTGCACTCCTTCTGAGGATGAAGTAAATTACCATTTAAATTCGCCCGTGTCCGTTGAGGTATACACAGAAGGTGTGTACGCGACAATCGATTTGAAAGGGGTGGAACAAGTGGGTACAATGGCTGCTGCTTATTTTAATTTATCATACGCAAGCGCTGGAGATACTCTGCATCTCAACAGAAAATTTGAAATCGATAAATCGAGGGGATACCTTAAAAATTCTTTCCCTTCGGAGCTTCAATGGCGTCTACCGGAAGTTTCGGTAACGGCAGTGGGGCAAAGGGTTCTTTCTGCGGATGGTTTCCAACATTTTGATTCTCTCCTCTATCGCATTCCGATGCCAGAACGCTGGCGGAAACAGCTTTTGAATCCAGAGTATGTGAAACATCTGGAACGTCAAGAGAAGCATCGTTGGGAAATGAGCCATATGTTGACAGGCTCGGTTCCCACTAAGGCAAACATTACGGAACTTCTCAAAAGCCGTGGACGTTTAAATTTTGCCTTGATTAAGATTGATTCTGTGGTCACAGATGGGTACCACAATATTGATTCTCGTAAATGCTTAGGCTATACGATTTATCTCAATGAGGCTGAAAGTTTCCCCTATTATATTTGGGAACAGTACGTCAATAGTAAAATTGGCACCGAGAAATTCCAGGCATATTACCAGGGTCTCAAAGGGGATTACCGCACGGAGTTTTGGGTGACTTTGGACCCCACTACAGGTATCCCCTGTCAGGAACGTGAAGTGAAATTGGGGACAAACACCATGGTGAATCCTGTTACAGGGGACTCCGCAACCTTTACAAGTAATGTGACTTTAGAACGCCTCTATACGGTGGTAAAATGAAGGGCACGTCTAAAAATTCATTCACGGCCAAAATTGCCTTGATACTTCGCAATAGTGCGTTGTTCAAAGTGGTGAAGAGCGTTCAAGCCGAGTATCATGATAGCGAACTCGTTCGCTATCATGATCGAGGCACCGAAGCGGATGCCGAAGGCATCAATATCATCAATATTCGCCACTTCTCACGCCTGCTCTTGCTTGATCAATTCGATTTTGTCTCTCGCAAACCAATTTTTAGACGTGCCCTGAGCTGTAAATGGTGGTTGCTGCTTCCGTTCGCTTTTTTGATGGGTTGCGGAGGGACGCCATCTGCTCAGCAGACGATGGTAGAAGATCGCGCCCTTGTCTACAAGGATACCTACCAGGCCTATATTGAGGCCGAGAATAAATATTTGAATTTGCTTTTCAATTTGGAACGAATGCCAGAGGAACCGGAATTGTGGGTCATGAAGCGTGACCAGATGAAAGAATTAACACAATTGCGCGCATTGATGCTGCAATCTCGCGGGGAATTGGATGAATCCATTCAGGATTGGGAACGTTATCTTCAAGAGTTGGAGGCGACAGTCGCTCAACAAAACGCGCCGAAGCGTCGTACCAATTTCCGTAACGAAGATGATATGCGCACTTCTCCTGGTCAATTGTTGCCTAATGAGGCTTCAAAGATCAAGAAAAAATAGATTGAAAATTATCCGAATATTTTGACGACGCGTTCAAGCCCTTGCACGAGTCGGTCGATTTCCCACGGCATGGAGTAGGCTCCAAAACTCGCACGTATTGTTGCAGGCACGTGGAATCTATCCATGACAGGTTGGGCACAATGATGCCCACTGCGTACGGCAATATTTTCTTCATCGAGAATCATTGCGGCATCATGGGGATGGGCTGCATCCAGAGTAAAACTCAACAAAGCCCCTCTTTTTGCGGGCGTCCCTAAAATGTGTAACCCTTCCACTTGCTCAAGTTGTTTCAACGCATAATCGAGCATTTCCATTTCGTGCTGACGAATTTCTTGGATACCAATTTGCTGAATCCAATTCAAAGCGGCACCGAGTCCAATCACTTCTGCAATAGGCGGAGTCCCTGCCTCGAAACGCGCTGGAGGAGCCGCATAAGTGGTGTGGTGGAACGTGACCTTTTGAATCATCTCTCCGCCGCCATGCCAAGGAGGCATCGCATCAAGAATTGCATATTTTGCATATAAGCAGCCAATGCCTGTGGGACCGTACATCTTGTGACCAGAAAAAGCGAGAAAATCGCAATCAAGGGCTTGTACATCCATTTTCAGGTGAGGGGCGCTTTGTGCCGCATCAATGAGAATTTTTGTTTCTGGGGAAAGTTCTCTTACGGTGCGAATAATTTCCGCAATAGGATTTTCTGTGCCGATACTATTGCTGATGTGGGTGATCGCAAGCATCTTCGTAATTCCCGGTTTCAGCAAACGAGGAATTTCAGAAAGAATTAAATCTCCATTATCATCCACAGGAATCACTTGAATCGTCGCCCCGCGTTCTTCTGCAATCAATTGCCAGGGGACTATATTTGCGTGATGTTCTAGCGCGCTGATAAGAATCTCATCGCCTGGTTTGAAAAATTTGCGGCCATAACTCCAAGCGACTAAATTGATACTTTCTGTGGTGCCGCGAGTGAACACAATTTCATTTTCGCTAGCGGCGTTCAAAAATTTGGCCACATTTCTACGGGTGGCTTCGTACGCTTGGGTTGTCTGTTCACTGAGCCTATAGACACCGCGTTTCACAGAACTATAATGTTCGCGATAAAATTTATTCATCGCATCAATCATGCATTCTGGTTTTTGTGTAGTGGCAGTGCTATCTAAAAAGGCAAGCGGCTTGTCACCACTCGAATTGCGGACGAGTACAGGAAATTGGGCGCGAATAGAATCAACAGGATAAGGCATGGCTTTATTATAGCAAATTGAAGCGGGCTGTATGGGCTTAAATTTCTACATTGATAGGTGAAAAATAAGAAGGATCGTATTCATGAAAAGAACGTTGTTTATTTTTTCCTTATGTTTGACTTCGGGTGTTTTTGCAGAAGGTTCGCTTCGCGAGGCTATTGATAATGGTGATTTTGTAACTGCTCAAAAAATGGTTAAAAATGGGGAAGCGGAAGAAATTTACTGCGGAACTATTTCCGCAAAAAATGCAGTGGATATCTATGGCAAAATTTTTAAGGCCGCCCCGGAAGCCTCTTTTGAAGCCTGCCCCTCTCAGTTTTCTTTTGGATATGCAAATAAAATTTGTGCCGATGCAAAACAGGCCACTACCTGTATGAATGTGCTTCACTTTTTACAGAAAGAGGGTATGGCTGGCAATCTTATAGGAATTCAGGCTTTTGACGCGGCGGCCAAAATCGCACTTAAAAATAAAGCTTATTTGAAGCCTATTTCTGTGAAAGTAGATACTGTGGTATGGCAAGATTGTAAAAAAAGTGAACAAAAAAAATGTCTCGATTCTTGCAGGGAATGGGCTCAGTTACGTTTAGAAGATGCCTCTATAGATTCAACGACTCGATTGCAGGTAGAAGCTCAAAAGGCTCAGTGTGAAATCAAACCTGCAAAGCAAGTAGCAAAAAAAATTACAGTGAAAAAGCCTTCAGATTTTCAAGCCGAATTAGAGCGTGTTGCGCTTGAAGGATACTGGAAAAGTCCTATGAGCATTTCGACTCAATGGCTCACGACTTTAATAGATCTTCACAAAATCAAAGGTATTGCGGATTCTTCTTTGCCGGACTTGAAGTATGTGAAATCGTGGGCTACGAAAAATGCAGTGGCGCATACGCCAGTGCCGGGTGGCGAATTATTCCGTTTTTGCGCTGCCTGGAATGATTCGGTGAATGCAATTTTAGATTCTGTTGGTATTTCCGCGCGGTGCCCTGTTTTTGGCAAGCTCGAAGATTCCCGAGATGGTAAGGTATACAGGACCAAAGAAATTGCAGGAAAAAATTGGATGGTGCAGAATCTGGATTTTGAACTACCCGAAAGTTCCGATTGTTATGATCGCGATTTGGATAAATGCAAAACTTATGGACGTTTGTACACGTGGGAGGCCGCTCAAGTGGCTTGCCCCGAGAGTTGGCACCTTGCGACGGATGCGGAATGGACTTTACTTGAAAACGAAGCGGGTGGTGCATCTCTTGCTGCGACCAAACTCCGCGCGAATGGATCGGATGACTTTGCTTTTTCTGCGACTTTTGGGGGTTACTTTAACCAGAATCGCATTTTCACAATTGTAGGTGAGGGCGCTTATTTTTGGACAGAAGTGAAAGATGATGACAAGCGTTCCTTTGCGAAATCCATGTTCAGTGATGGGGAGAGTGTGGATCGAATTTCGGTAGATAAGAATTTCGGCCTTTCTGTGCGTTGTGTTCAAAACTAGATGTTGGATTTGTGATGTCCTTTGCTCCGACCTGTACTTTAGAAACTTGGAAAGAACGTCAGCGTTTGCTCGTATTGGTGCGCTCTTTCTTTGAATCACGGAATGTACTTGAAGTAGAAACGCCTGTGCTTTCTCATGCTTGTGGGACCGATCCCCATTTGGATTATTTTGAAACCAAAGGAACTCAGCCACGATATTTGATGACCAGTCCTGAATTTCATATGAAACGCCTTCTCGCGGCCAAGTTTGGGGATATTTTTCAGATTGCGAAAGCGTTTCGTGTCGATGAAATGGGCGTTCGTCATAATTCAGAATTTACTCTTGTGGAATGGTATAGAGTGGGAATGTCAATGGAAGACTTGATGGTAGAAGTCGAAGCGCTTTGTTCCAAAGTTTTGAATCGAACGGTAAAGGCCAAACGAACTCGCTGGAAAGACGCTTTCACCGAATACGCGGGCATCGATCCTTTTTGTGATGAGTCGGAAAAATGGCGCGAATGTTGTGCGAAAAATCATGTTCCTGATGTCCAGGGTTCGGCACAGTTTACTCTTGAGGACTGGTGGGATTATGTGATGGTTTCTGTTATTGAACCCCATTTGGGTCTGAACGGGCCCGAAATTCTTATGGATTATCCGCCGAGTCAAGCCGCTCTATCAAAGACTTCCCTTGATGCTGATGGACTCTGTTGGGCAAAACGTTTTGAACTCTACATCGAAAATATGGAACTCTGCAATGGTTATGAAGAACTTACTGATGCGCAGGAACAGGCAGAGCGCTTCCAGAAAGATTTAATGCTACGTACTACCCTTGGAAAATCGCATCCAAATTTGGATGAACATTTTTTGGAGGCGCTTCAAAGAGGAATGCCTGCGGCGTCTGGAGTGGCAGTAGGGTTGGATCGTCTCTTGATGATCGCTTTGAATAAAAAACAAATTTCAGACGTTGTTTTATTCCCGGATGAGATCGCTTAACCCGTGTTGAAGTGGGGCTATTTACTTTGTAGTAAGGTCTCTATTTGATGCCGGATTTCCGTTTCGTCTAAAGCCCCTAGAATGCGCGTCTGAATTTTACCTGTTCTGTCCATTAAAAAATGAGCGGGTACGGCGTTGGGATTTCCAAAGCGATTCATCACTTCATAATTCCAGTGAACTACCGGAAATTGAATTTTGAAATGAGCGATGAAATCTCCCATGTCTGAAACGGTCTCGTCTTCATTGATCCCGATCACTCGGAGTCCTTGGGGGGCATAATCAGATTCTAATTTTTTAATCGTGGGAATTTCTGCTACACAGTAGCCACACCAAGAGGCAAAAAAGACAACTAAAGTGGCTTCTCCTTTGAGATCCTTATAGGCTAGCGAATCGCCATGGATATTGACCGCCTTGAAGTTTTCCACTTTTTCAGGAAGGGAAGGATAGGGATTTATTTCACACCCTAAAAAGGGCAGTGGAAGTAGGGCGAGTAGAAGATTTGTCCAATTCAAAAAACGCATATTATTGGAAAATTTAAGTTATATTCAGGGCATGGCTTATAATATTCAAGAACTTCTCTCCGAGATGGTGAAGCGCGGAGCTTCCGATTTGCATGTGACTGCGGGTAGTCCTCCTTTAATTCGACTTTCTGGTAAATTGACTCCCATTGGTACGGATAAAATGAAGCCCGATGAAACCATGAGGATGACTTATAGCCTCATGAATGAAATGCAAAAAAAGTCTTTCGAACAGAGTAAGGAATGTGACTTTTCTTTTGGTATCGCCAATTTGGCTCGCTTTCGTGCTAATGCCTATCTGCAACGTGGTTGCGTTGCTCTCGCTCTTCGTATCATTCCGTTGGACATTAAAACATTCAAAGATTTAGGGCTCCCTGCCATTATGGCTGAGTTTACAACACGTCCATCGGGACTTGTATTGGTGACTGGCTCTACTGGTTCTGGTAAATCGACGACGCTTGCGGCGATGATTGATAAGATCAACAAGGAACGTCACGATCATATTTTGACTGTTGAAGACCCGATTGAATTTTTGCACAAGCATCAGGGTTGCATGGTCAATCAGCGTGAAGTGGGCAGTGATACTTCTAGCTTTGCTCAGGCATTGAAAATGGCTTTGCGCCAGGATCCAGATGTGGTATTGATTGGTGAAATGCGCGATCTGGAAACTATTCGCGCCGCAATGACCATTGCAGAAACGGGTCACTTGACTTTTGCAACGTTGCATACAAACTCAGCGGTTCAGACTATTAACCGCATTGTGGATGCCTTTCCAAAAGGGGAACAGCAGACGATTCGTACGCAGTTGTCCTTTGTACTCCAAGGGGTTATTTGCCAGACTCTTTTGCCCAAAGTGGGTGGGGGTCGTGTGATGTGCTACGAAGTGATGTGCGTAACGCCTGGTATTCGTGCTCTCATTCGTGATGATAAGGTTCATCAAATTGAATCCATGATTGAAATAGGCCAAAAGTTTGGTATGAACACGATGAATATGCGTATGGTTGACCTTGTTGCTGAGCACAAGGTGGATCGTTTTGATGCACTTGCAAAATCTTCAAATCCGGATCAGTTAGAAAAACTCCTCATGGAGAAGGGACTGTAATCAATGGCGTTCTTTCTTTATAAAGCTCAAAACGTTCAAGGGAATGTTTTTGAAGGCCAAATTGAGGCAAAGGACAAAGCGGAAGCAGAGTCCCTTTTACGTCGCAAACGTTTGGTGATTCAGACGCTGAAGCGAAAGCCAATTGAAATCAAAATTCAAATTGGTTCAGGTATCAAAACCAAAGATATTGCACGCTTTACTCGTATGTTCTCTTCTATGTGTTCTGCGGGTTTACCCATGCTCCAGTGCTTAAATATTTTGGAAGAGCAGAGTGATAATCCGGCGTTGAAAGAAGTCGTGCATAAGGTGGCCATGGCGATTAATGGGGGTTCAACACTCGCCGATGCGCTGGCTCAACACCCTAAAGTTTTCGATAAGTTATACTGCAATATGGTCGCCGCCGGTGAAGCGGGTGGTATTCTTGAAGGCATCTTGGGCCGCCTTGCGGACTATGGTGAATCTAACGAACGCTTGACTCGTAAAGTGAAAAAGGCGATGACTTATCCTGTCATGGTAGCCATTGTTGCTGTGCTTGTGCTTGTTTTGATGCTTGCTTTTGTGGTTCCTACTTTTGCACAAACTTTTGCAGATGGAGGAGGAACGCTTCCGTGGCCGACTCAATTTGTGATGAATCTTTCGGATGGCATTAAAAATTATGCCGCCTTTTGGATTTTACTGATTGTGGCTATAATTGTGACGATCAATGTGGTTTTGAAAGTGCCCAGTTTGAGGCTTCAGTTCGATACCTTTCTTTTGAAAGTCCCCAAATTAGGTGACTTGCAAATGAAAAGTGCGGTCTCTCGTTTTAGCCGCACATTAGGAACTCTTCTCAATGCGGGTGTTTCCATTATTGATGCTTTGCAGGTTACTGCAAAAACATCAGGTAACATGTGTGTAGAACGCTCTATTATGAAAATTTCCGTGGGTATCGCTGGCGGTAAGCCGATTGTGGAACCGATGAAGGATGTTAAAATTTTCCCTGCGATGGTCATTCAAATGACGGGTGTGGGTGAAAAAACGGGTAACTTGGGGGGAATGCTTTTAAAGGTGGCGGACTTCTATGACGAAGAAGTGGATGCGGCTATTGATGCTGTGACTTCTATGCTTGAACCTTTGATCATGGTATTCCTCGGTGGTGCAGTTGGTTTTATG
>MNYL01000220.1 GCA_001873075.1 Fibrobacteres bacterium CG2_30_45_31
ACTCGCCATTAAAGCGAGCTTTCTTTTATCCGCATAAACTAACGGTCAATAATGATTTTCTGCCAACCGCTCTTAGGTACCGAGACAATATAGAGACCCGGTTTCACAGCCTCTGAAGCATTCACAACAGATCCTTTCAAACTCCGCATTTGAGGAACTTCTCCTTGCGGTCCGCGAACCAAGTAGCCACCAGTTGTGGGCGTAATTTTATAGCGTAACAAGTAGTGGGATTGGGGAACCTTGGCTATAGCTGTCGGCTGATCCTTAATAATAAGCTTTTCATCGGAAAGCATAATGCGGAGCATCTGTACCTTCACTAACTTCCCTGAAGGAATATTGGACGTTACCGATGCAAACACAGTAGCAGAGTCCAAAGCGACTGAACTCGCAATACGATAGCTTATTTTAGTCGTCGTAGATGTCCCCACCACAGTGACTGTCGTATCATAATAAATGGAGTACCCATGCCAAGTAATCGCATGCACATCAAATGTGTGGGAGAGCATCAGTTCATTGGCATCAAAGCTATCATCTGTAGGCCAAGCACCCTGTGTAAACGCAAGCCAATTGTAGGTGTTGGAACTATTGTAATCCCCTAAGGCAACATCTCGAATATCGTAAAGCCGCGTATTCACATTCAAAGAGTCTTCGACCCAAGCATTCGAACTATAATCGGCCCAAGTGTATTGATTTTCAGAGACTAGACATTGAGCAGCCACAGCCACAGGAACAGAATAAGGAGAATTCTTCTTGATCGGCAGAACACTCCGCAGATCTCGGTGAATCGTGGTCGTGACTAAAGCACTCCCCGAAGCCGAGAGCAAGCCTTCCCACACCGATTCTCGAATCGTATCTAAACGAAGCTGAATGGTTCTTGAAACGGCATCACTATGGAGTTTAAGCGTATCGCATATATTGCCAATATAAACAGAAGAGGAAGATTCCACTGCCGATGAGGAATTTTCGTCTGCAAACAGAGCAGAACTCATAAGGACAAAAGCAAAAAACAAGGATGGCAACCGCATAGAACCTCCTAAATAAGACGACCTCTCGAAAGATAATTTTTAAAAAACGCAACCGTTAGCCTTATTGCGAAACACATCACGTTATGTTACATTCATAGGGATATGCTAAAAGCCACAAGCAAAAAGTCACGACACTTATCACGTCTCGTTGTCAAAAGCAAAGACCCGACTCGTTTTAAAACGATGGAAGTAAATACCCTTCAAATAGGGATATGGATCAATATTTTTATGGGCATTTGTGGCTGGATCGGCTATTATTTCGCCGATTCTTATGCTCTTGCCCTAGATGGCAATTTTAGTTTCATTTCTGCATTGAGCTTTTTTGTCGCCATGCGCATCACCCGCCAAAAGGATTTCATCAGCGAAAAATATCCGCTCGGATTTTATAGTGTTGAAAATATTTATGCTTTTTTACAGGGAATATTGTTGATAGGAATAACCGTCTATGCCATTCTCCAAGGAGCCGCGAATATTGTTGCCTACAGTAAGGGAGAACTCCCGGAAACGCTTAAAATTCTTCCTCTGATGATCTACACCGTAACCATGATTTTTGCCTGTATAGCCACATGGTTTTTCTACAAACGTCGATTTGAAAAAACGGAAAAACAAAGTCCTATTCTAAAAGCCGAAACAGTCGCCGCGTTTATGGATATGCTTGTCACCTGTGGAACAGGAGTTGCTCTCGTCGCGGTGGCGATGGTTCCCCCCTCGTCCTCTTTTCATTTTCTCAACTACATTGGAGACTCTATTATAGTGATTATCATTTCACTATTCTTACTCCGTGCGCCTATTCAAATCGTCAGCAATTCTTTTTTCTCTCTTATTGGGCGCACCATACAAATACCCCAGTTGAGACACCGTGTAGAAAATATCATTGTGACTTCCTTAGATCCCATTTTCAAACTGGAAAAATTTCACATTTTCCATATGGGGAGTTGTTACGAGATTGAAGTGACAATTCGCCCTGTAGACGATGCACTGATGAATCTCCCTCTGTTTCGTATGTGTCGCCAACTTATGGAAACGAGACTCAAGGTGTTATTCCCCAGTCTCGTTCTTGAAGTCATCATTGATTAAACACAACACACAGACTCACTATTCCTATTAGCCAATATCACGAATTTTTATTCTGCGATTACTGAGTCTCAAATAGTTTTAAACGCCCTTATTTCTTTAGGCGTTCGCTATTTTAAAATCAGCAACGTTCTTTTGAAACTCTTCCAGATACTTTTTAGATTCCGCAACAACCGCTTCTGGAACATAGCCGAATTTCTTTTCTAATACCCCAGCCGGAGCAGAAGCACCAAAACGTTCGAGACCGATCGTCTTTCCGAAACCACCCACAATACGCTGAAAAAATAACGGAAGACCACTAGAGAGAGCAAGAACGGGAGTCCAAGGAACCAAAATAGAATCTTGGTAAGCCTTTGGCTGCAAACGGAAAAGACGTGGACTAATCATAGAAACCACACGAACCGCAAGTCCTTCGCCACGGAGCTTTTCTGCCGCCTCCTGTTCTAAAAGCACATCAGAGCCGTTTGCCACAAGCGTAAGATTTGGAGCCTTATCAGAAGTGGTATTATCGCTCACAATGTAAGCTCCCTTACGACATTCAGAAGCCGCCTCATATCTGGTTTTTCCTTGAGAAACAGGCAAAGCTCCCACCGCTTGACGCGTCAATATCAAAGCCGTCGGACTATGTTTATTTTCAAAAGCCATTTCCCAAGCGACAGTGGTTTCTGCAGCGTCTGCGGGGCGGAGCACCAACATTTCAGCTTGACCATTCTCTTTGGTAAGTTCTTCCAACAAACGAATTTGGGTTTCATGTTCAATCGGCTGATGCGTGGGGCCATCTTCGCCTACGCGGAAACTATCATGTGTGAACACATATTTCACAGGAAGCCCCTGCAAAGCAGCCATACGGATCACCGGTTTCATAAAATCACTAAAGACAAAGAACGTCGCACAAATCGGATAAAGCCCGCCATGCAAAGCAATGCCGCAAGCAATGGCACCCATGGTAAGTTCAGCGACACCCACCTGAACAAAAGCACCCTTAAAATCATGCGGGCGCATAATGGTTGTCTTATTTAAGAATGATTGTGTGTTGTCACTATTAGAAAGGTCTGCGGAACTACAAATGATGTTCTTATAATTCTCTGCAAGGTAACCCAAAACGGTACCCGAGTTGACGCGAGTCGCAACACCCTCTTTTTGAACCAAATTTTTGAGATCTAAAGTAATCCCATTTCCGGTAAGCCAAGACACCAGCATCAGAGCCTTTTCAGGGTTAGCGGCATCCCAAACGGATTTTTCCTTTTTCCATTCTTTAACAATCTTTCGAAGTTCTTCTTTACGAATTTCAAACGCAGCCTTTACTTCTGGAAAAACTTGGAAAGGCTTTTCAGAATCTCCACCCAAACGGCGAATGGTTTCTTCTGTAGAAGCCCCAGCGGCATTGAGTGGCTGACCATGCGTACAAACTTCACCTTCAAAAGACTTTCCCTCTGCACTAACAGCACTCTTCGCCATAGTCGTGTGCCCAATAATCATCGTCGGACGTTCAGTCTCAGTCCAAGCAGTCTGAAAAGCCTTACGTAGAGCGGAAATATCATTTCCATCCACATCCACTACACGAAAGCCCCACGATTCATACTGTTTCACAAGATCCTGATCCATCACATCTTCTGTCCGGCAGGAAAGCTGTACCTGATTTGCATCATAGAAGAATATGAGGTTGGAGAGTTTCAAATGACCCGCGACGCGCCCCACTCCGTAGGCAATTTCTTCTTGAATGCCTCCATCAGAAACAAGAACCACCGTTTTGTGTTCAAGAATATCGCCAAAACGCTCCACCATAAAACGTTCGCCAATCGCTGAACCCAGAGCCATCCCTTGACCTAAGCCCAAAGGACCGGAAGAATTCTCAATGCCTTCCATAACACACACTTCAGGGTGCCCCGGAGTGCGACTTCCTAACTGACGGAAATTCGCAATATCCTCTAAAGACAAGCGATTCGTTAAAACCAATTCAGAATAAAGCAACGGGGACATGTGGCCTGGATCCATAAAGAAACGGTCACGACCTTCCCACTTTGGGTTCTCTGGATCAAAGCGAAGAAATTCACCAAACAAAAGAGTAACGGCATCTGCGGCACCCATAGCTCCACCCGGATGTCCCGACTTCGCCTTCTGCACCATGGCGGCGGAAAGAATTCGGACATTATCTGCAGCTTTTTTAATTAATGAATCTTGCAAGAGAAGCCTCTAAAAGTTGTGTTTTAGTTATGATTTTGCGGCCCAAATGTAGATTTTCTTATCAAATTACTCAAGTTTCATTTGGGAAAAATCCTATATTCCCGCTGGTTTGTGGGGGTTAGTTTTCTTTTTTGGGAACAGGAACATGAGTCACATAGCAAAATATCTGAAGAATTTACGTCATCCACTGGGCATCGCGGGCTTATTAATTGCTTTTTTAATTCCGTTTACCATCTACCTTGCCCCCAATATGGGACAAAAAGATGCCATTCAAGCACTCGATTTGTACCTCCCCTTCTGGCTCTTTCTTGTCCAATTTATCCTTGGATTCGCCCTTTTCGTGGGGTTATTCAAAGATGCCAAGGCTTGGATCTTAGAACACCTCCCAGAAAAACGCATCTTAATTCTCATGGCGATCATTGCAACCGTCATGACAGCCTTTGCCGCGACTCAAATTGAAGCAAGGCATCGTGTTCAAAGTGATGAAAGTGTTTTTCTATCCGTCGCACAAAATCTTTATCACAACCAAATTAGCGGCACCTGTAACGAGGGCGAATTTGAAAATGGAGATCTTCACTGCCTCAACAATACCAACAGTTTCAAAACCAAAGGGCTTGCGGTCATCTACCTCCTAGGAATGCCTCTATTTGGTTCTGAACTCCATTGGATCTTTACTTTAGAACTCTTTTTTCTCTTTTTCTCTATTCTATTTTTCTTCTTTGCTCTCAAAGCGTGGACAGGCGACAATTTCCTCTCTATAACAGCCTCAGTGCTCCTCGCAGCCCAACCCACGCTTCTATTCCAGTTTCGCTCCGCATCTGTGGAGCCCCTGTATGTGCTCCTTTCCGCTGTTTCCCTTTGGATGCTCAAGTGGGTGATGGATCGCAATACGGTTCGTCATTGGGTATTATTCGGACTTGTGCTTGCCTTTTTCGCTCAGACTCGCCAGGAAACTATTTTCTGCTTACTCGCCTTCATAGTCTTTGCTACCCCCAAACTTCTGGACAGGCCCGATAAAAAAGCTCCCGTATTCTTCGTTACCCTTTCATTTTTTTCAATTCCAGTGCTTCTTACCATTAGCTATTTCCAAGGCTACAACTTCCAAGGGGGCCAATTTTCCGCACACGGCCACTTCTTAGAAAATCTCACTCGCAATTGGGATGTCATGACAACATCCATGACTGGGAACCTCCTCACGAACCCTTTCCTTTCTAGCTTCAATTATCTCTTCATCATAGGCCTCATCATCCTCGTACTCAAGGCGACGAAAGAGCTTTACCATAAAGAACCTGGCTTCTCCACTTATTCGCTCTTATTTCTTGCCCTGTATCACATCCAAACTTACGCGATCCTTGAGAATGTCTCTGGCGATTTCACCATTGAAATCAACCAACGTTACAGCCTTGTCATGTTCCCCTCCATGGCCTTTTTAGGGGCGATTGCCATTCAAACAATTCTTTACGCCATTATTAAGGGGCTGGGATTTGTAAACCTCCGCGAGAATAAATCAATGAATTTTTTCTTTGCGATCCTTGTCGCCGTAGCGATTATCGCGAATACGTTCAGCTACAAAGAAAGTTTTAACAATAACATTATGTACAATAAAAATCATCTCACGATCGAAGAGGTGACTATTTGGAATTGGCTCTCGAAACAAGAAAAGAAAGACCGTCTTTTCATATACGGTCGCCCTTGGCATTTCGTAGGTTATGGGGTTTCGTCAATACATTATGACAGAGCGCGCGCGATGGAAGTCCCTGAATTGCAAGCTCTTTTGGAAAAATATAAAGGCGAAGTTTATTACATTCGAGGCCTTGATTGCTGGGATAGCAAAACGTATCACCAAAAAGCGGTGGAACATCGTATTCCCACAACCTGCGATGTATTTGAACGCGAAACCCAAATGGAAGATGTCACCCAAATTCTCATCACCAATAACTACTGGTTACGCATAGCGAAACTCAAAAATAAACGCATCTACGATCCAGAAAAATTATTCGAATTTGGATTCTGGCAAGGGACCCCCGAAAAACAAGAAGTAATCGTCGGTTATGCAATGCCTTTTGCCGCAGCAGCGGAACCTTGGAAAGTCACATTGCTCCTGAACGAGCAAGCCGTAAAGACAATGCCGTATGAATCCACACGTAGGAGCGATACGCTTTCTGGATACACTCTGAAACCAGGCTACAACAAATTTGAAGCCCTCATCCAAGATTCCACAACCCAAGAAGTCATTTCAAAAACAACCAATTTCCGATTTTTCCGTTTTGACGGAGCCCTCCAATTGAATGAATTTGCGGTTAAAAGCAATCGCCAGGGATGGGGCGATCTTCAGGTCAATAAAAGCGTTGATGGTCACCAATTCCACATTCAAGGAAAATCTTTTGAAGAAGGCTTTGGTACACATGCTCCT
>MNYL01000124.1 GCA_001873075.1 Fibrobacteres bacterium CG2_30_45_31
TCATAGCCATCCAAATGGGCCGTGATAGAGGCCGTTGCTGGGCGGAGCTCACTCCATTTTGCCACTGGGTCAATTTTGGTAATTAAGGAACCTTCAGGGGTGTGAATCTCAAAACGATAAAGTTCGCCTTCACCAAGGTCTGGGATAAATATTTCCCAGATTCCAGTGGAACCTAACATTCGCATAAAGTGGCGGCGACCATTCCAAGTATTAAAATTACCCACAACAGAAACGGTTTTTGCATTCGGTGCCCAGACGGCAAATTGAATGCCTTTAAATCCTTCATGTTCTATGAGGTTGGCACCTAACTTGCGATACAACTCATAGTGGGTGCCAGCACCAATCAAGTGGCAATCAAATTCTGAAAGAACAGGGAGGAATGCATAAGGGTCTTTTACTGTGTATTTAACGCCGTTGGAAAGAGTGATGTTCAGATTGTAAAAGAAGGTTTCGAATTCCACATCAAGAGTCGCTTCAAAAAATCCAGTATCTCCGAGTTTAATGAAATCAAAAACGAGTATTTCTGGTTTAGGAGCTTCGGCTTCTGTTTGTTTGGCTGTTTTCTTTCCTTTTGCCTTTTTTTGAATTATTTCGAGAGGCTTAGAAGGAAAAACGGTTTCTCCGCTAACAAAGATTGCGTCGGGTTGATAGGTACGAATTACTGTTTTTAGACCACGATCAGTTTCCAATGGATGGATTCCCAAAAAAGCAAAAGGATCTTTACAATTGAAGTTCCAAAGGGATTCCATTTGTTCATGGGTAAGAGACGTAAATTGTTGCCAATCCATTGAGTTCTCGTAGGTTAAAGAGGTTTCTTAAAGATAATCTAAAAAAAATGGATAAATCACCAAAATTCCGCGGTTTTTTCCCTAAAAATTTGAACTTTTAAGCCCTTGGATTTCAGGTGTATTTAAAAGAAAGAAACCCTCTCTTGCGAGAAGGTTTCTTACGGGATAGACGAGGATCGAACTCGCAACCTCCGACGTGACAGGCCGGTGCTCTAACCAAATTGAGCTACCACCCCAATGGTAACTATGGGCGATAACGGATTCGAACCGCTGACCCGCTGCTTGTAAGGCAGCTGCTCTGAACCAGCTGAGCTAATCGCCCTTATTTCTTTCGATCTTTGCCGCCCCAGAGAATTCCGATTGGAATTACTACCAAGTATGCAAAAATCAAAATAATCGGTGCGACTGTCAGTGATACAGGATTCTCTGCAGGACCTTGAGCGAGACAGACGTATCCGACCACGAGCAGCAATAATCCGAGGGCAATCAAGAGTATATTCTTTTTATTTTCCATCGTATTACCTACTGAACGTTACCACCAATATGGTAGGCCAAATATATGAAGCTAAAAAGCGGTTGTCAAGGGATTTTTAGCAAAAAAGCGCAAAATTTTAATATTTTCCCTGACTCGGAGTTGCTTGTCCTGCCGCTAATGCGGCCGCGGGATACTTCACGCGAGTATGGAACGTTCCCTCCATACTTTGCACGAAGGCCTTTTCAAGTTTAGCAAGATCTTTCACAGACAAATTGCTTTCCGCAAACTGTCCTTCTGCAAGGCGTGCTGCAATCGTTGTGTGAATCATATTCTCCAATTTTTCCTGATTTGCATCCGTCATGGCCCGACTTGTGGCTTCTATGCTATCCGCTAACATCAAAATAGCACTTTCACGTGTTTGTGGACGGGGGCCTTTGTAGCGGAATTCATCAGGGTTGATTTCGCGATCCGGGAATTGTTCTTTTGCCGCGAGATAAAAATATTGGATAATGTTATCACCATGGTGTTCCGAAATACCGGAAGCGACTAATTCTGGGATCTTATATTCTTTTGCGAGAGACTTCCCTTGTTCCACATGATCCACAATGATTTTCATGGATTGAAAAGGGTTCAGTGCCTGGTGAGGATTAATGCCTTGCTTTTGATTTTCGGTAAAGAATTCGGGACGCATGGTTTTGCCAATATCATGGTAGAGGGCCATTACTCGAACTAATAGGGAATTGGCCCCCACAGCATCGGCGACTTTTTCACCCAAATTGGCAACTTGAATACTATGATGGAAGGTTCCTGGTGCAAATTCAGAAATGCGTTTGAGTGCGGGTCTGTTGAAATCGGACATTTCCATGAGCGTAAGATCGGTAGTGATTCCAAAAACTTTTTCAGCGATATGTATTAATAGAACCGATGAAATCGCTGAGCAAAAAATAAGATTGACACAACCGGCGATAAATGTGGGATAGAAAATATTCCATTCCAGGCGATTACGAAGTAAAAACAGAATACAAAGAACAACGGCAAGTGCTACTATGCTTGCAAGAATACTCCAAATAAATTGTGCTCGGTAGCGAATGCGGACTAAACAATGAAGCGCTGTCCAACAAACGACAAAACTACAAACGGTGATGGCAAGGTCATATCCTGCAAGAATGCCTAAGAAGATAGAGGTGAATGCGGCAAAAATGACTCCCATGCGGCGATCATAAAGCACCGTTGCAATAATTGGCGCAAGGCTGAAGGGGTACAACCAAATCAGATCTAAATCTTCTGGCAATGAGGGATTCAGGTGTTGGATGGAACCCGAAACATTGTGAATCAACCAAAGCGACAAAAGCTGCAAAGTGGCGAGCGTGATGATTGCCCAAATTTGCCCGGGCTTTTTAAAGAAATAATCTCCAAAAACCAGAAAATAGAGAAAAAATATACTCACAATCAAAATCGTCATTATGATTTGCCCGTAACTGGCCGTGAGTGCGCGGGACCCTTCTTCTTTTTGGAGCGCAAGTTGGAGGGCTTCAATTTTTTCTAAAGCATCCTTAGTGATAATGGAACCTTGAGTGACAATTTCCATGCCCCGAGGAACCATCCCTTTGGATGCATTGACTTGTTCTTGGGCGATGGTTCTTCGATGATTGGTTTCTTTTTCCAGGTAGAAAACATTGGGGAGGGTAAATACATACAACGCTTCATAAAAAGCACTCTGCAAACCCTGGTTATGAGCGAAGGGAAGCTGCAGTTCGGCAAATGTTTCATCAATTCTACGTTCTCTAGGTTGGATGCGGCTCGCATCAATTTTGTGCTCTTCATTATTTTGTACAAAAGAAACCTCTGTTTTTGTGTAAGGGATGAATTGAATTTCCTGCACATTATAAGTTTCGCGGAACAATTGAACGCTAGTATTCGTATTGGCAATAAGTGTGTTTGATACTCCGTTTTCGAGCATCCGGTTAAAGGCTCGTTCCAGAGAGTCTCTCGCTCGGGAACTTTGGCTTAATTGTTGCACGGCGGTGGTGGAAAGACGTTTGGTAAGCGCATGAAAAAGTTGAGATGCCTGTTGCACCTTTACTTGGAGTGTGTCTTTTCCTGTTTCCTTGGAAATCTCTGCTTGGAGCGCGCCGTAGTGAGCTAGTTTGGTAAGATATTGTTTGAGATCTTCAGAAATGCGAGTGGTTTCATCGTGATTGAATTCAAAAACGGCATATACTTTATCTGCTGCGCGTTCCTTTTCACTTTCTATTTCCTGGGTAGATTTAAGAACATCAAAGGAAATAGGGGCGATAATCGTTCGGGTGCTCATTTGTCCTAAATGAGGAACTTCCGCTTTTTGGGCTAAATTTTTATCTGGAAAAAGAATCGCAGCAATTAAGGCTACGAGAATCCATCCGATGATGATGTGCATGTGAGCTGTTTTCTTTTTCATATTCCTTTCCCCTTTTTCTCGTAAGCGGAAATAATGTCTTTAACCAATCGGTGACGGAGCACGTCAGTGGCTTGAAATTCAATTTGTGCGATTCCCTGAATTTTAACGAGAAGTTTCATTGCATGGGATAATCCCGATATTTCACCTCTCGCCAGATCCACTTGTGAAGAATCTCCGGTAATGATAGCTTTGCTATGGGGCCCAAGACGAGTTAGAAACATTTTCATTTGGGCTACAGTGGTATTTTGAGCTTCGTCTAGAATAATAAACGCCCTTTTTAGGGTTCTTCCTCTCATATAGGCGAGAGGGGCGACTTCAATGGCCCCCAATTCTTGGTAATGTCGCAATTTTTCTTGCGGGATCAATTCGGCAAGGCTGTCCTGAATGGGTCTTAAATAGGGGGCAATTTTTTCTTTGAGATCCCCAGGGAGGAATCCTAAAGATTCTCCCGCTTCGACAGCAGGGCGAACTAAACAAATGCGTTCGGCTTCGTGATTTTCAAGACTTGCGACGGCGAGTGCTACTGCGAGGAATGTTTTTCCAGTACCCGCTGGTCCATTGGCAAATATGATGTCATTTGTTTCAACGGCTTCCACCAATTTAGCTTGTGCGGCTGTTTTGGAAACAACAGGAATTCCGTAACGGTTGCGTAGAATGGGAACGGTGGGGATGGTTCTTGCTGCGGGGTTATCTACAGAAAAAGAGTCTGTCTCAGTCAACCGTTCCAGCCAATTTTTGGTGATAGGAGAACCATTTTTAGCGGCAAGCTTTACTTGATCCAAAAAAGAAAGTGCTCCAGTAAGATCGCTTTTCCCATCGCGGGCGACAAGAGTAAGTCCTGAAAAACGGCTTTGTATATCAACACAAAAACGGTTCTCCACCATGCGGAAAACCGTCTCGTTTTCTCCAGACATGAGCCTTTTCAACTCGTCTGAAATTGAATAGCGTATGGGTTCGCTCATTCCCCGGCTTGTTCGTCCGGTGCAATCCCCAGCTTACTCTTCGCTTCAAAAATATCACGACGAAGATTATGATTCTCTTCGGTCACGGTCATGGCTTCTTTTTGGGTATCTTTCAACTTATCTTCGTCAATTTCTTCTTTCTTTACCGTGGTTGTCGTACCATCTGCATTGTGGATGACAGTTTCGTCTTCACCAACAGAACCACTACCACCCGAAGATCCAGCACAACCCATAAAGAAGATTACGCTGAAAGCGGCAAGGACGAGTTTCCAATTTTTCAAAAGAGACATTATTCGAGCTCCATTCAATTCATTTTGAGCAAAATATATATAGAAAGAAATGCAAAAAGTTAAAAAAACTAAATTTTATACATGCATTTGGATGAAAATTTGCCTGCTCGTTATTCCCAAGTCTTTGTTTCTTCGGGTGTAGGAGAAACTGCGGCGGCAGTCTATGCGGATAGACGCTCCCAGTTGTTACAAAAGATGGACTCTTTCGGTGTTTTTGCGGGTGTCCCTCGGGAGCCAGGCTCGGAAGAAGCTTTCACCAGTACCTGGAGTCGCTTTGTCCAGGACCCAGCCTTTTTATTCCTTACAGGGGTTAACCAGCCCGGTTGTTATCTTCTTTTGGACCCTTTGGCCAAAGATCCTCTGAGGCGGGAAATCCTTTTTGTCCCTCCGAAAGATGCATCGAAAGAGTTTTGGTACGGACTTCGAATCGGATATTCTGAGAGTTTGGACGAAATTCGCCTTTTAACGGGCATTAAAACGATTTTGCCTGTGGAACGTTTTTGGCCTCTGTTGCGGGAACTTTCGACTTCCTATCGAGGTTCTCTCCAGCATGCCTATGCTTTTTGTTTAGAATTTACGACTCAGACGGGGGATGTGAAACGTTTCCGGGGGGATCATAATGATGCTTTTGCTGAAAAGGTGAACGCTGTATTTTCAGAACAGGGGCTCGAATTCAGGTCTTTGGCTCCCTTGCATTTTGATCTTCGCGTGGTGTTAGATTCGGGACGTATTGCCGCTGTGAAAAAGGCTCAGGAGTGGACTCGGCTCGCTTTTGAGGAAACGCTTCGAGAAATTCCAATGCTCCACAATGAGCGGCAATTAGGTTTGAATTTGGATTATCGGATGCAGAGTTTAAGTGATGGAGATCTTGCTTTCCCTACGATTGTTGCTGGCGGGCGCAATGCCTGCTGCCTCCATTATGCGAAAAAGGATGAACCTCTCCGCAAGGGCGAGTTGGTGTTATTGGACTTTGGAATTCGCTTTGGAACTCAGCACAGCGATATTTCGAGAACGGTACCTGTTTCCGGGCAATTTGATCCTTTGCAGAGACTTCTCTATCAGATCATTTTAGATGCCCAGGAATTTCATCAGGCGCAGGTGAAGCCAGGCGCCCTCCTTAAAGAGTTGGATCTCAAAGTCTGGGAATTTATTGAGGACGCTCTTGAAAGTCGATTTGTCTCTTTGGGCGGGCATTATCAGTTGGAATATGAACTTCGCCCTCATGGGGTCAGTCATCTTATTGGGGAACAAGTTCATGAAGGAGATCCCTTTCGTTGTTATTCTGAAAAACCGTTGGTTCCGGGAATGATGATTT
>MNYL01000155.1 GCA_001873075.1 Fibrobacteres bacterium CG2_30_45_31
CAATGATTACTTCACAAGTATTTTACCTGTGAATAGACCTGCGGTACCTTGAGCCTGCATAATGTACATCCCTTGGGTGATATTTTTCACCGCAAAGGAATGTGTGCCGGCTTTGATCATTCCTTTGTGAAGAGTTGCTACACGATCCCCCTTCAAGTTGAAGAGGTTTACAGTAAGGTTACCACTTGCAGGAATTGTCATGTTCAAGGAACCGTTCATAAAATACATGTTGGAAACATTCAGATCCTTTGCAATAGAGGGGATAGATGCTTTAGTACCATCGAAGTAGGTTGTTACGCTAATCGAAGCAGCCTCTGTCCCGGCGGGGCTGAAAACATCATATTCCGTATCGAAATTTTGAATAACAATACCATTATCGGTGGCGATGTTATCAATGTAGACTGTACCTGTGTAGGCTTCAGTAGCAACGAGAAATACCGCGGCGATTTGATTCAAATGAGCGGTGATGAGGGCAGAAGGATCATCATATTTGGCAATGTTTGCAAGATCAAAGGTACATGTTGTCGTATCGCCCGCAATGACTGTACATTTTTGCGATTCGGACTGATACCAACCCCAGTTATCCGTGGCACCCGTTTGGAAAACCAGCATGTAAGTAATGGATTGAGTACCGGAGTTGATAATATCAAAGGTCACGCTAGTGGCTCCGGTGAGATTGTAAGATTTGGTATAGCTGATTTGAGCGTTCTCAGCACTATTGTCATAAGTCACCTGCATCCAAGCATTTTCACCCGTATGATCATCAATAACTACGTCCTTGAGCATGATGGCATCTTTGTGTGCGTCATAGAGCGCGGTTAAAGCGGAAGCACTGCTGTCAATGCCCCAGACGGTACCGTCCGAACCGTAGAATGTTGGCGTTTCTCCATACATCATCCAGGAAAGAGCTCCTGCATAACCGTTATCATAAGCAAAAGCATAAGCAGAATCAATAGTCATGCGACGGTCTTCACCGTTGGCATGGGCGTTAATGGAAGTTTGAGTCCAACTTGCCGCAGGAAATTCACCGATTACGAGAGGCTTACCGACATTCCAGTAGGAAGCCGCATGGTGAAACACACTTTGAATGTTGGTGTTCCACTCTGGGTAATAGTGAACCTGATAGAAGTCAAGAGTACCGAGAGAATATTTATTTCCGTTTGAAGCCAAGAGAAGAGCATCGGTGTAATAGTTCGTGCCTGCAATATCGGAAGTCATGCCTGTGTTGGCACTACCGTTAGAAACTAGGTTGGCAGGGGCTTCTTTGTGGATTGCGTCTGCGACCATATTGATAACGCGCTGGACGTTTGCGATAGTGGTAAGAGTTGTGCCCCACCCTTCACCGAAGCCTGTAACCATGCCTTCTGGCTCATTGAAAACTTCCCAAGTGAGGAGCGCTGGGTGATTCTTGTACAACTTAACCAAAGGGACAACCGCGTTATTAATAAAAGCACGGGTATAACTAGTATCTTCAAGCATGAGACGATTTGCTTCATAGTTGAATCGGCTCCATCCAGCAACTGTATTGGGGGAATAAGCGGTATCTTTTGCCATATCAAAAGAAAGAAGGCAAATGGAAACCACCACGCCGTACTCTTCCGCAAGATCAAGAACCGTTTTCACGTTAGCGATAGTGCTCTCTTCAATCCCTGTAACCTTGTTGGTATTGCTATCGATAATTGGATCCATAGCGTTGTTGGTATAGAGCCACCAACGAGCGGTGTTACCACCCGCCGCACGAAGATCTTTGAACGTCTTTCGAACGAGGGTTTCATCCACATACAGGAGAGATCCTTTATAGCCTCCACGGCCCACATCTTGGCTGAATTTGAACCAAGCGATGTTCATTCCGGACAAAAAGATTTGTTTGCCACCATAGCAAAGCTTGGTGTTATCCGAGGTACAAATACTCATCTGATAACCATCGGCCGCAAAGAGTGAAGTACTCAAAGCGGCAGCCGCAAGTAGTATTTTTACGATTTTTTTCATGGATTTCTTCCTTATTTGGATACGACTGAAAAGTAATTTTATTTTCTCATTTTTAGAAGCTTTCTTTAAAGTTTTCACAGGGAGCAGAGGATTACGAGTATTCTTCATGTTTTCATACAAACAACGGCTTTTTCCCCTATAAAATAAGATGTTTATCGCTTGCTGTTGTTCTCAATTCAACGGATATATAAGTAAAATATTTTTTACAAAGGAAAAATGGGGGCTTACAGTGAATAGAAAATAATTTGTTTCAGAATCTTGAATTTTGCTTTTTGCAGGCGTTTGAAAAATTATTTGTAGGTAACATCGCTTTTGAAATACCTATTATTGAGTGCAAACAGGGTTACGGTACTTTTGAATCTGAGGTTAAATTATGGCAGAAACAAAAATTGCAATATTGCTTTTCGATAAGTTTGCGGCACTGGATGTAGTGGGCCCTTACGAGGTTCTTTCCAGGATGCCGGACTCCAAAGTTTATATGACCGCAGTCAAGCCAGGATATTACAAAGATCCTAAAGGGTTACAGATCGGTGCCGATTATTCGTTACAGGACATAGCGCATCCGGATATTCTTTTGATTCCCGGTGGTTTTGGTATTGATGCGGTCTTGAATGATTCTGAGATCCTCGCATGGATTCGTGAAGCGCATACCACAAGCCAATGGACGGTTTCTGTTTGTTCAGGTGCGCTACTTTTAGCGGCTTCCGGAATATTGAAAGGCTGCAGGGCGACCACACACTGGAATCGTAAAACGCAGTTGGCTCAGTACGGTGTGATTATTGAAAATGCGCGCTATGTAAAAGAAGGAAAAATTATCACGGCAGCGGGGGTTTCAGCGGGCATCGATATGGCTTTGTACTTGTTGAGCCTCGCGGTGAATGAAAATTGTGCGAAGGCGATTCAGCTCGGCATAGAATACGATCCGCAACCTCCTTTTGATTGCGGTTCACCGGAAAAAGCGCCTAAAGCGTTAGTCGATAAGATGCGAAAATGAAATCTATTTTATCCCGAATTGAAGCCTGATGGTAATCGTCGCCGTCTTCATCTTGGAATCCGTATTAAAAGATCCATCCCAGGAAAAATCTTCATTCGAATTCTGCGCGATAATCTGGAATACGCCCATATTCGCGTACTTCAGCGTGCCCAGTTTATAACCGGACATTTTTGCTATGGTCTCCGCGCGTTCTTTCGCATTTTTTGTCCCGATTTCTATAAGCTTCATCTTCAGTTCAGAAAGTTTCGTGTAATAATATTGCGGTGGTTGCGAATAAAGTTCCACGCCACTATTAATCAGTTCCGTAATTTCACGGGAGAGCTGTTCTATTTTGTCCACCTCTTTGGACTCAATCGTTAAGTCCTGATTGAGGCGATATCCCTTAAATATCTGGGTCTGATTTCCGTTGTTATCAATAACCATATCGTATTCCTTATTGATATTCACGGAAGAAAATTTGTAATCCTTTTCGGAGATGGACTTACTTTTTAAGAAACGGCGAATGGATTCCTGATCCGCAGAAAGTCGCGTATAAGCATCACGCATATTGGGGGCAATCTGAGAGAATGAACCCGACCACACAATCAGATCGGATTGAAAATTCACAGTGCCAAGTCCTGTCACATTAATCTGCTTCTCTTCCACATTGCGAAGAATGATGGCGTTGTATCCCGTAAATGCAGCAATCGCGACAACCAACAAAATCAATATCGTTTTTATGTTGTCTGTAATGACATTTTTAATCTTGTTCATCCGTGAAACTCCTTAATAAAAACCAAACCCCATTAATGATAGCTTTTATTGCTTTACAAAATGGTTCCAGTGCCAGTGATCGGGAGATTTGCCGAGACGGATAGCTTCCAAGCGTTGTTTTAACCGGAACATGGTTGCATCAGGTTCTATATATGTTGAAAATAAGGATCCGTTAACACTGATTTCCTTAATCGGGGCAATGGTTGCTGCGGTGCCGATGCCAAAGGCCTCCACCCGTTCCCCGCTTTGAATCGCAGCGGTAATTTCGGTAAAGGGTATGGGTCTTTCTTCTACAGACAAACTTTCGTCTGCGGCGATATGCAGCAAAGAATCCCGTGTCATCCCTGCAAGAATGGTTTCGATAAGACGGGGCGTTATGAATTTGTTCCCAATAATGAAGCCGACATTCATGGTTCCGCTTTCTTCGAGGAACTGATGGGTGGCTCCATCTGTCCAGAGGATTTGATCAAAGCCCTCGTCATGAGCCTCTTTGTAGGGATAGAAACTCACGCCATAATTTCCGCCGCATTTGGCAAATCCGGTGCCGCCGGGAAATGCCCGCGTATATTTTTGTTCCACCTTCACCCGGAGAAATTTGGAATAGTATTTTCCGACAGGAGAACACACGATCATGAATCGGTAATGATCCGCAATTTGCACTCCCAATTTATCTTCGGTAGCGAACATAAAGGGGCGAATGTATAACGATGTACCTTCAGTGTCACTGACCCAATGGGCATCCAGTCTGATCAGCGAATCCAGGGCGTTCATAAAAAGTTCTAAGGGAACGATTGGCATACACATGCGTTCCAAAGAGTGATTGAATCGTGCCGCATGAGATTCCGGTCTGAAAATCGAAATCCGATTATCGGAAAGACGATATGCTTTGAGTCCTTCAAAAACGGTTTGGCCATAATGCAACGCCGAAGTAAAAGGACTTAAGTGCATTGGACTGTAGGGAATAATGCGGGCATCCTGCCATTCTCCGCACTTGAAATCGGCCACAAACATGTGGTCGGTGGGGATGCGCCCAAATTCCAGATGGGTGAAATCAATCGCTTTCCAGGCTTCTTGCGAGGACTTTTCAATTTGAATCGGGAGTGTTTTCATGAGTGAACCTCTTTTTTACCTAAGATAATGACTTTGTACTAACCAAAACAGATGCAGTTTTATTATCTTCGACCAGAACAGATTTTCGGGAGATTCAGATGCTTCATTCCTTTTTGTACCGTGAAATTGCAAAAAATATAGAGCGCAAAATTGAAACCGGAGTATTCAAGGCGGGTGAAAAGTTACCCTCTATCCGCACGATTTGTCGCGAACAGGGTGTCAGCATGAGTACGGCTCTGGAAGCCTATTATTCTCTTGAAGGCAAAGGATTAGTGGCATCGTACCCGAAATCGGGCTATTATGTGTGTCAGAAAAGAAGAGATATTGCCAAACCGAATGTCAGTACGCCGGGGCATCTCCAAAATGCAGATGCAACGCACAATCTCGTTTCTAAAGTATTTTCCGAATTCGATTTTGAAAAAACAATTCTTTTTTCTGTGGGGGTTCCTTCACAGGAATATCTTCCCTTGGCAAGGCTCAACAAGGAGTTGCACAAGGCCATTCTCACCCTTCCCGGGAACGGCACTCAGTACGAATCCGTTCAGGGGAATCCGAAACTCCGCAGACAGCTCGCTTTGCAAAGTATGCACTGGAATGGGAATCTCACAGAAGAAGATCTTGTCATCACTTCTGGATGCATGGATGCGATTGGCCTTTGCCTTATGGCGGTTCTTAAACCAGGGGATAGTATCGCTATTGAAAGTCCCGTGTATTTTGGCTTGTTGCAACTCGCGAAAGGGCTTGGACTCAACGTTATTGAACTTTCGACGGATGCTCAGACGGGTATAGATGTGGATGCACTGAAACGCCTCGCCAAAAGCGGAAAAATAAAAGCCTGTTGTCTTATCAGTAATTTCAACAATCCTTTGGGAAGCAGCATTCCTTCCGAGAGCAAAAAAGAAATTGTGGAATGGATGGCAAAATACAACGTTGTCATCATTGAAGATGATTTATATGGAGACCTCTACTTTGAGAGCAGGCGTCCCCTTTGCTGCAAAACGTTCGACGTCAGCGGAAATGTATTGTGGTGTGGCAGTGTTTCTAAAACACTCGCTCCCGGGTACAGAGTTGGCTGGGTGGCTCCTGGAAAATATAAGGAACAGATTCTCCAGCAAAAGTTGATCAATTCTGTATCGGCTGTCACGTTGCAGCAGGAAGCCGTTGCCACTTTTTTTGAAAGCGGTCGTTACGAAAATCATCTCCGCAAGCTGAGAAATACTTTGTGCACAAATAGCCTTAAAATGATAGATAGCATTGTGCGTCATTTTCCCGAAGACACAAGGCTCAGCACTCCGAAAGGCGGTTTTATGATCTGGGTCGAACTCAATAAAAACTGCAACACATCGAAGCTATTTGACATTCTCATGGAACAACACATCAGCATTGCTCCCGGTCGCATGTTCACTTTACAAAATCAATACCAGAACTGTATGCGACTGAGTTTCGGACTGGTATGGAATAAGAAAATAGAAGACGCCATTGCTGTGATTGGGAAAGAACTGAAACGGGGACAATAAGGTTTTCAAAATAATCGTCAACCATGAACTCGTCATTATTTGCCGAGTTCTTTTTTTATTTTCATTCCTGTTCTGAAAAGAATTTCGCAGAGCGCGTCCCTCTGCGAAGGGCTTCCTATAAAAAAGATTCAAATGAGTAGAAAAAAATTAAAACGAAATATTTAAAATCCTTTATTCGTCAAACTTCATCTGGAAATTGGTTGCCGTTCGGTAACAAATAAACTAACGGGCCCTAAAATAAATAGGAAGCCGACAATACCTTGGATATAAAAGAAATTTCTACGCGCAGTTTATTTTATGTGTATTCAGTTTCCGCATTTTTATGCTTTCATCGAACGGAAATTAATTCCCTATTGCATTTAAAACTGAAAAATAAAAATCAGAAAATTTGAAAAGGAGTGGATGCGGACTCCCGCTTTTTGTGCGCTGCGATGTATATTATTTGCAGGCTTAACACATTCATTTTTAGAAGGAGCAGTTTATGAAGCTTAGTGCACGTAATCAATTGAAAGGGATTGTGAAAGCAATCAACATCGGAGTCGTTAATGCGGAGGTTCTGATTGAATTGCCTGGCGGTTCGGTTATTGCCTCTGTAGTGACCAAAAGTGCTGTTGAAAGCCTTCAATTAAAAGTAGGCTCCACGGCTTATGCAATCATCAAGGCATCCAACGTTATTGTGGGTATAGATTAATTACTGAATAAGACTGTCGGGCGGAGCGATGCTCATGCTCTTTGAAATTTCCACGGATTTGACAAAGCGGAGTGCGGCGATTTTTTTCATTTGTCCGGGCTCCGCTTTTCCGTGGATGATGCCGATGTTTTTGAGAACCTGAGTTACAGTGAGCCCCGACTTTTCGAGTTCCATTTTCGTTTTCGCCAGATTTTTATTCCCGGTGTCGGAAAGCGTGATGATGATGTTTACCATTTTATTTTCTCGGGTTTAGGGCGCTTGCACCAGTCCACGGCCCACATCGGCAAAAGGATGGGAGAGAGTTTTGGCGTTGGCGATGACGATCTGCCACAGTGATGCGCCACGGGCTCCAGTGGATTCTGCCCAGAGAGCCGCAATGCCTGCGACATGGGGGGCGGCCATGCTGGTGCCACTGATGGTGTTGTATTTATCGCGCATGGGCCACGAGGAATAGATATCGACG
>MNYL01000158.1 GCA_001873075.1 Fibrobacteres bacterium CG2_30_45_31
TTCAGGTAAAAAAGATCTCGGGCTAATCGCCATGAGCTACAAGAATGTGTATGTAGGTCGCATTGCCATGGGTGCGAACGATGCCCACAGCTTGAAGGTGATCCAGGAAGCGGAAGCACACAACGGTCCGTCTCTGATCCTCGCCTACTGCCCCTGTATTGCGCACGGCTTCGATCTCAACAATCAGCTCGCTCACCAGAAAATGGCGGTCGAATCCGGTTACTGGCCGCTCATGCATTACAACCCGGCACTCGTTGCTGAAGGCAAGAGCCCGCTGATTCTGGATAGCAAGACCCCGACCATTCCTGTTGCGGACTACATCTATACTGAAAACCGTTATAAGATGCTCGTCAAGAGCAACCCCGAAGCGGCAAAAGCACTTGTGGAACAGCTCCAGAAAGAAGTGGATGCACGCTATGCGTTTTACGCTGACATGGCGGCAGAAAAGAACCCCTAAACAGAACTAGTGAATGGGAAAGGCGGATGCAGCAATGTGTCCGCCTTTTTGTGTATTCAAATAAACTATCCCCCTCCGGTACTCGCTACCGCTCGACTCACTCCGGGAGAGAGTCACCGCCAGACCTCTCTCGCCTCTGAGAAGCGGAACACAAAATTCAGCGAATGGAATGGATTATTAAAAGGATACCTGCTTGATTACGGATAAAATAATTCTGCATTAACAGGGATAATGTACCCTGTAGCCCATCCTACTTTGAAGCAACTACAAATTTGGCTGCATAACTGTCATTCACCCTTGCCAAGGAAAAACAGATTGCGTAGCTTTTGAAAAGCTGGGTTCACCCAGTTTCAACGAGCTTTGGGATAAATTCTTTACTACAGTTGTGGAATTTTATGATGAATTTTCTTGTTTTTGCCATTATAGCAATATTTGCTATTTTAACAAATTTTTACATCAAAAGGCAGAAAAAACTATCTAAAAAATTTGAACAAAAAATACAGGAATTCCAAGAGCAAATAAACATCTTCTTCACAGAATATTTCGAATTACGAAAGCAATTTATTTCCGAAGCAGAAGAAAATAACTTTGCTGAAAAATGGCAAGATTTATATTCGGAAATTCAAAAGTATCACATTTCAAAGAAGTTCAGTGCATTTGCAGAAATTGATCGGTTTAAGACTGTTTATAAATCTCTCCATGATTACTTTGCTACTGCAAACGAAAAATTCATTCAAAATGAGTCGATGAAATATGACGATTTGTTTTCAAGTATAGACGGAAAAACTTTGGATGAACAACAGAGAACAGCCGTTATCACAGATGAAGACAGAATTCTTGTGCTTGCAGGTGCCGGAAGCGGAAAAACGCTTACAATTTCTGCAAAAGTAAAATATTTATGTGAAGTAAAAAATATAAATCCAAAAGACATTCTTCTTATTTCATTTACAAAAAAATCTGCACAGGAAATGACGGAACGAATTCAAAATAAACTCGGAATTCGGGCGGAAGCGACTACTTTTCATAAACTCGGTCTTGATATAATCAAGAAATCAGAAGGGCAACGACCAGAAATTTCTGATGAAAATGGATTGAATCAATTTGTCCACAATTTTTTTGAAAATAAGCTTTTAAATCATTCAGATTTAATAAAAGCCTTAACTGAATATTTTACTTACTTCTTTGAAATCCCCAAGAACATGGAAGATTATTCTTCTCTTGGCGAATTGTACGAAGAAGAAAAAACAGTTGACCTTGAAACACTAAAATCGAAATACGACCGGGAAAAATATATTCGTGAAAAAGGTGATGAAAAAGCAAAAACTTATACCACCCTAAACAATGAGAAAGTAAAAAGTCTTGAAGAAACAAAGATCGCAAATTTTCTTTTTCAGCACGGCATAAATTACGAGTATGAAAAAATTTATCCCTTTGAAAGCGCTGACCAGTTAAGAAAATCCTACCATCCAGATTTTTATCTTACAGATTATGATATTTATTTAGAGCATTTTGGAATTTCAAAAGATTTTACCGTTACATGGCAATCCCCTATAGAAGAAAAAAAATATTTGGATGGAATTCAATGGAAGCGGGCATTTCATCACGAAAATAAAACTAAACTGATCGAAACTTATTCCTATTACAATTCTGAGGGTATACTTCTGGAAAAACTTGAAGAACTATTACTTGCAAATAGTGTTGAATTCAAACCTCGTGATTTCACGGATATTTTCAATACTGTCTATGCAAGCAAGAGTAACAAATACTTTCCTGAATTTATAAAATTATGCTGTACTTTTATCACGCTTTTTAAGTCAAATAATTATAAAATTGAAGAAATTGAAAATCTAAAGCGAAAATATATTCTTGAAGAAAAAAATAAATTTCTTCGGGATCGAACAACTCTTTTTCTTGATATAATAAAAATCATTTTAACGGAATATCAGAATGATCTTTCTTCAAAGAATGCAATCGATTTTTCAGACATGATAAATAATGCGGCTGATAAAGTGATTTCGGGTTGTGAAATTCCTTTCTATAAGTATGTAATTGTAGATGAATATCAGGACATATCAAAATCTAGGTTTAATTTTTTAAAAGCAATAGCAGATAAAACTAAGGCAAAATTTTTCTGTGTTGGCGATGATTGGCAATCTATTTACCGGTTTGCAGGAAGTGATATTTCCTTGTTTACTGATTTTGAAAAATATTTCGGATATACAAAGATTCTTAAAATAGAAAAAACTTACAGAAATTCTCAAAATCTTGTAGATGAAGCCTCTCGTTTTATTTTGAAAAATCCGCTTCAACTGAAAAAAGATTTACGCTCTGACAAAAGTTTAAATTATCCGTTTGTGTTTTGGGGATTTGATGACGAACCGAAACAGGCATTACAATCGATAATCAAAAAAATTGTCTCTGAATTTGGAATAAATTCTTCCATTTTACTTTTGGGAAGAACTAATTATGATATTGAAATTGCAAAAAAGTCTGGACTTTTCAAAAATTTTTATAAAAACAGAAAAGAGCAGTTGGAATATATTCCAATTCCTGAATTACAAATTTATTTTTTTTCAGTCCATAAGTCAAAAGGCCTGGAAGCAGACAATGTTATTCTTCTGAACTTCAAGAATGATAAGCTCGGTTTTCCGAACCAGATTGCAGATGACAAGGTATTAAATCTAGTCCTTACAAATGCCGAAGATTTTAAGTTTGCAGAAGAACGCCGTCTTTTTTATGTCGCAATAACCCGCACAAAAAACAGAATTTTTATTCTTACAGACAACAAAAATCCATCCCAATTTTTTAAAGAATTTTCTGAATCAAACTCAGTTTGTTTTGTATCCATCAAGAAAAAAACTAATGAAAATCAGACAAAATGTCCGATCTGCAAAACCGGAAATCTTTTGAAAGTCGAACACGAAGGAAAACATTTTGTAGGTTGTTCAAATTTTCCAAAATGCAAGTATACTTTGCGAGATGCAACAATTCTTTTGAATCCCCAAAAATGTCCTTCTTGTGGTGGATTTCTGATAAAAAGAAAAGGTAAGAATGGACATTGGTTCAGTGGTTGCACGAATTATCCGTATTGCGAATATACGGAACAAATAAAAAGAGAGTAAAATTGAAGTCTTGAAGACCTAGTTTAAGCTACCCCATTTTGTACGCAAAAATCAGGGGTTGTTGTAGATGATTTTGTGATTTTGCGCTGTTTTTAACAACTTTTCAGGTGTCGTTAGTCATCTTTTTTCATTTCGGACAGCGAACGGGGCACCGCTCCGCCCTTTCGGGCAAATGCGCCCAGTATTTCCGGGGTAGTTCCCGGCACATTAAACGCAGATTTTTGCGCTCTGCAATGGTGACCGAATTGTAATACTGTTTCCATAAGTCACAAAAATCATCTCCCTGGTATCCCTTGTGAAAATCAGGAATCTGAATTTCACATACTTCCCCATTTTCACACAAAACCCCTTTGCCCCGTTTGGAATCAAAGATAGCCCACCGCTTTTGGGGGTAGCGTCGCCGGAAATGCCCTACAAGGATCAGCAACACATCATACTGGGGCTCAATTTCTGCAAAAAGAAGCCCTTCCTCCGTTTTCTGGAAACGCACAAAACCCAGAAAACGGTGTTGTTCCCGCTTGACAGCTTCTGCCGCCTTTAACAACGGGAGCACCTCCGGGGCCAAGGGATTGGCGGCAAAGGCACCGCCTTCCCTGAAAAGTCGCACCAAATACTTCCACAAATGATCTTCTATTCCTGTGAGCTCCGAAAGGAAAGAGCCATACAACATGGCGACTCGGTCGTTATCCAATCGCTGCACAATTCCAGTCCATACGCGGCTCGCAGAAGAACTATCCGTCACAATCCGGTGCGGTTCTTCATCGAAAAGCGAGACTTCATAACGCGACTCAGAGACAATCCGCGACACGGGCAGGTGCAAGCGAAAAGCTTCAAAAACTGCAGTAAGAAAACCGTCAAAGGAATCATCGTACAAAAGGGTCATAAACCAAGATCCTCAACGTATCAGGACAAAGCGGGAACAGCGGGCCTTTCAAGGTTCGTATCAAACAAAGAAAGCTGTTGCAGAGGCGTTTTGGTTTCCGCAAGCAAGCGCATCGTGAGCATTTCTGGATAAAGCGTCCGCAATCCAATCGGCAGTTCACGGTGATAAATAAAGTACTTCGCCCGCTTCAAGGCGACCCCCATTTTTTTGAGTTCGTCAAGTCCCACACGACTAAACCTGCGACCGGAAACAATCAAACGCGCAGACCTCACCCCAATTCCCGGTATGCGTAGAATTAAGCTGTAATCAGCCGTGTTGAGATCCACAGGAAAGAATTCGGGATGCCGCAACGCCCAGCCCAGTTTGGGGTCAAATCGTTCGTCGAGATGGGGCGAGGATTCATCGACAATTTCATCGTAGCGAAACTCATAAAAGCGCATCAGCCAATCGGCCTGATACAGGCGATGTTCGCGAAGCAACGGTGGCTTTGTCGTCACCACCGGGAGCCGTTTATCCTCATTCACAGGAATATAGCCCGAATAATACACTCGTTTTAAATGCTGCCCGGAATAAAAACCCGAGGCCAAGCGCAGAATCTGTAAATCCGATTCCCCACTTGCCCCAACGATCATCTGCGTTGTCTGCCCCGCCGGAACAAACTTGGGCGTATACCGGGAGGGCTTTCCCGCGCCATATTCGAGCTTACGTTCGGCGATGTAGTTCATCGGCGTATAAACCGAAGCGTAATTTTTGTCTGGAGCGAGCAATTTCAGAGACGTCTCGGAAGGGACTTCGATGTTGACGCTTAAACGGTCGGCAACTTCCCCCGCTCGCTGTAGCCATTCCGGGCTTGCCCCAGGAATCGCCTTCAAGTGAATATAGCCCCCAAAACGGTGTACGTGGCGGAGTTTCCAAGCGACGCGCACGAGAAGTTCCATCGTAGAATCCGGATCTCGAATCACCCCCGAACTTAAAAACAACCCTTCAATGTAATTGCGCTCGTAAAACCCCAAAGTCAACTCAACAACCTCATCGACTTCGAAAGTAGCCCGCGGAACATCGTTGGAACGCCGATTTACGCAATAAGCGCAATCATAACGGCAGGCATTGGAGAAAAGAATTTTAAGCAGTGAAATACAGCGACCATCTTCCGTAAACGAATGACAAATGCCCATGGAAGCTCCATTTCCCATACCACCCTGAGGTGTTGCACGGCGGGAACCACTGGAAGAACACGACACGTCGTACTTCGCCGCTGCCGATAGAATAGTCAATTTTTCCGCTATCGTTTTTTGCATAACTGCCCTTGTGTGCAGTAAATATAAAATATAGTGCACATAAAAGCAAATTAATATTATACAAAGTCCACTGTCACCTTTTCCTGACCGATCTGCTACGCCTGATTCATGCCAAGCAATACAAGAACGTCCTCATGACCCACTGCTACCACGTTGGTTGCATTCGCGTAAGTGCTCGTCATCTGGAGATAGCCACACCACTCTAACTGAGCGCCACGCGCAGTAGTTGTAGCCTTCTCGACACCTTTTTTTTCTTCACCAATAGGAAATTAAATGCTCCGCTACAAATTCTTGTGTGGTGAAGTCAATTTTCAAAATGACCTTAATTTTACCAAACGCCTGATTGAAAAAAAATCACAGATTTCATTTGAACTTATTTTCCAGCCAATGACCGAGTACCGTGATATCTGAGGGTCGCATACCGGGAATACGACTCGCTTGCCCCACCGTAAGAGGTTTGTGGGCCGCAAGACGCTGCCTAGATTCAATACTCAATGCCGTAATTGCCATGTAATCTAAGTCCGGAGAAAGCCGCAGTTTTTCCATTTTCTTTTCATGCTCGATTTCGCGCTCCTGACGATCAAAGAAACCCGCATAGGTTTCCTCGGCCAAAATGAACCATTGGTCGCGAC
>MNYL01000262.1 GCA_001873075.1 Fibrobacteres bacterium CG2_30_45_31
TCTTTGGAAAATTCGGCGGCAAGTATGTCGCAGAAGTGCTCCGGCGCCCATTGGATGAGCTTGAAGTGGCCTTCAATAAAGCGATGCAGGACAAGGCTTTTTTAGAAGAGCTGCATGTTTTGCACCGGGACTTTATCGGACGCCCGACGCCTTTTTTGTTTGCGGAAAATTCCACAAAGGCTCTCGGAGGGGCTGCAATCTACATTAAGATGGAAGGCCTTGCGCACACGGGGGCTCACAAGATCAACAATGCGATTGGTCAGGCGCTTTTGGTGAAAAAGATGGGCAAGACACGCGTCATTGCGGAGACCGGTGCGGGCCAGCATGGGCTCGCTACCGCCGCGGCGTGTGCGCGTCTCGGGCTTAAGTGCGAAATTTATATGGGTGAAGTGGATGTGCGTCGCCAGCAGCCGAACGTGGCGGCGATGGAGATGTACGGAGCGACCGTGCATGCGGTGACCTCAGGGAGCAAGATTCTCAAAGATGCGATTAACGATGCGATGCGCGACTGGGCGGCGAATTTCAAGGATACGCACTACCTGATTGGTTCTGCGTTGGGGCCCGCTCCTTTCCCGGATATGGTGCGGACATTCCAATCTGTGATCGGTAAAGAAGTCAAATCGCAGGTGAAGGAACGGGATCTCGATGTGGCGGCAATGTTCGCCTGTGTCGGCGGCGGTTCCAACTCCATCGGTTTTTTTGAACCTTACATTAACGAAAAAGCGCCGCGATTGATCGGTGCGGAAGCAGGCGGTGTGGGCCCGGGGCGCGGGGAAAATGCGGTGCGCATGAGCGGTTCTGCCTCGCGCGATGGCATTGTGCAGGGTTACAAGAGTCGGTTTCTTCTGGATGATGATGGCCAGGTGGCGGAAACGCGTTCCATTTCTGCGGGGCTCGATTATGCGGGCATTGGGCCACAGCTCGCCGCACTCGGAGCGTCAGGTCGCATTGAGTTTCTTTCCATTTCCGATGATGAAACGTTGGCGGCACTTCAGTTTTTCGCCAAAAATGAAGGCGTGATGTTCGCATTGGAAAGTGCCCATGCGGCGGCGGCGGCGCTCCGCATTTACAAGGAAATTCCGAAAGACAAAGCGATTATCATTAATATGTCGGGGCGCGGAGACAAGGATATTTTCATTACCTCGCCTGTGTTCCGCCCTACCGAATGGAAAACTTTCCTTGAGAGCGAATTGAAACGATTGAATGCAGGGACGGATATTCACTATGCAGAAGCGATGGGAGGTGCAAAATGACGGCACAGAATTCCTTTAGACGACGTTTAATGATAAGTTGCATACGAAGCGATGAGAGGCATAAAATGAGTGCTGAGAATTCTCCGCGATTAATGGCGCATTTGGTGGCTGGGTTCCCCAATCATGAAACCTCTCTCGCTGTCGCAGATGCGCTTGTGGCGGGTGGAGCGAAGATTCTCGAAATTCAACTCGCCTTCAGTGACCCGAGCGCCGATGGTCCCGCCATTCAGGCCGCTTGTGTCCAGGCGCTTGAAAACGGGTTCTCTACAGAAAAAGGATTGGCTTTTGTAGCGGAAGTGCACAAACGTCATCCGAATATTCCTTTGTTTGTAATGACATACGCATCGCTCGCCTACACGCCGGGTATCGAAAACTTTGTTCGCATGAACAAAGAGGTCGGCGTTTCGGGATTGATTATTCCGGATCTTCCGTTTGATAACGATGAAGGACTCACTGCAGCATGCAAAAAATACGGTATGGAGAACATTCCGGTGGCGGCTCCCTCGATGACTCCTGAACGTCTGGATAAACTGGTGCATGCTGGATTCCCCTACCTCTATGCGGCTCTCCGCGCAGGTATTACCGGACAAACCACGGTGATCGATGCGGAAACACTATCCTTTATCGATGCGGCGGCAAAACGCGGCGCGAAGATTCTGGGAGGATTCGGCATACGCAACGGAGAACAATCTCATGTACTCTGCTCTCATGTCTATGCAGTTGTCGCCGGTTCAGTTTTCGTGAATATCATTCTTGATTTAGCGAAAACACCGGAGAAAATTCCAGCGGCCATTGAGGCGAAAGCGAAAGAGTTGAGCGAATAGAAAAGCGCGGGCACGAACACCGTCCGCATCTGCTTGCAGGGCGGTTTCGTGTATTTCATGTCAACTGCCAGCTCAGCTAATTTTCGTTCCCTTTATCCTGTGACGCACTTGCTGGCGCCTTCGGAATGTGATCTTCTGTCTTTTCTACATCAACCTGGCTGGCATCGCCCTGTATGGTTTTATACAATTCCCATTTGGAAACGTTCCAGCGCGAAGTTAATAATTCAGGAATATTGTAGTTCTTGAGAAATGTGTCATAAAAAGCGGGATCTTCCTGTGGCATAATAAACGCTTTGTAATTTTTGCCATCCTTATCAAAATAACTGAAATAGGGCCTCGAAAAAAGGCTGTTCTGCCTTTTACTGCTAAAAACAAACCACCTTCCATTGCTCGACCACGAATGATAACTTTCCACATCGTTACTGTTGATACTTAAATATCGGTATTCCCCCGTTTTCAGATCCATCAAATAAAGATCACTGCTCGGATTATAGACTGTAAAATATCCATAGTCAGACATCGAAAACATCAGAAACCGGCCATCCGGGGAAACGCGCGGCCAGGATAAGCTAAGGCCCGTCTTTTCTGAAGAAAGAACGGTGTCCGCTTCCCCCCACGCATTGCTTTCGGCATTATACGCAATCCGTAACAGGCTGTACTTTACAGAATCCACAGCGTGACCGGAATCCGGTTGGGGGGCACTGCAGTAATAAAGGAATTTGCCATCAGGGGACCATGCTGGCATATTCTCAAAAGCGTCTGTCGATAGTGCGGAGGATGTGGTAATCAGATTGCGCTTCGTGTCATACAGAATAATATCGGAGGCTTTGTCAAATACAGTGATGCTTTTGGGACCCGCAGAATAGAATTGCTGAGCAATACGATTAACCGAAAACGCAATACGATTCCCATCGGGATGCCAGGCAGGATAAACACCGGGAGAGAGTGTGTAATCTGTTTTCATATTTATTTTTTTTACTTTCCCCTCTTCCACCAGGATCGTCCCCCCGAGATTTCCCCTGACATGAAACAAGGCCTTGTCAGGATTGTTTTTAGAAAAAGAATGGCAGTTCATGCAACTTTTATTGGTGAGATCATTGACGATAATCGGATCTTCTTCAAAATTCTGAAGATTCCTCATGTAGATTCCCATCTTTTTCCATAATCGGTAACCGGGATTTATCAAGCGATAAACAAGATACCCGTCAATCTCTTCCATAGCAATTTTATTGATGACGGGCTTGAACTTTTTCCAGGTTCCATGGCGCTTCACGCACACATCAATGAATAAATCTTCACCTCTGTTGTTATTGAGCAGTTTTTTCCATTTTTTCAATGGAATTTTTATCTCTGGATCCTCATTTAAAATAGAAATGGCACTTTCGTTTTTAGAGTGGATTCTGACATAATATTGAACTCCGCTGTCTTCTTTGACAATAAAATTCAACGGGGCCATATTCGGTGGAATGACAATCTGAGTATAATCCGGGTACAGAGAGGGAAGACGCTCCATTGTTGCCATGTTTTCAAGCGAAGGGTATCTGAAAGCGATTCCAAAAAAAATCGTCAAACCTAAGATGACAAATACAGAGAGACCGATAATAAGCTTTTTTTTCATGGCAAGTTCCTCAGCACAGTCCTTTGATGGGTAATGTATCGGACATAAGACCCGAAATCATTTGCTCGATAATTTTTTTCTGAAATTCAACATTGTTTATATAAGGGCTTATATACTGCTGATAATACCAGTAGGAGGAACCGAATTTCTGATACAACTCCGCCTGAGCGGCATTCCGATCCATCTCATAACGTTGAAGAATAGTCAAATAATCGTTAAAACCATTTTCAACGCCTGGACTGAATTGATAACCACCGAGATCAAATACCTCTAAACGTTTCTTAGAAATGTATACCAGAATGGCTTCCTGATAAGGCTCGGGGATTTCTTTGTATCCCAGTTGTTTCAAGTAGGAAATCTGATCCGCAATATCCAGTTTTTCAATTTGATCGGATAACATCAGATAAGCCATCAGAAACTCAAACGCCATTTTGTTCTGAGGATTCTTCTTTAAGAGAGAGAATAAATCCACCTCCACTTTTTTTCCATTCATGAAATGCACATCGGAGGGCATCATGCGCCGCTTTTCCTGAATCAGCGAATCCGAATGGAAAACAGTCGTGTCTTGAATTCCATTCAGATAATATTGAGCCCATTTTTTATGAACGATACTTTTATCCAGTTTTTCAAGCATCGTACTTGCCGCTTTATAATCCCCCTCAATAATATTCGTCAGAGCCAGCATTTTAAGAACGCGGGGGGAATTTTCAAAAATGGTCTGTGCTTCATAAGCCCATTGACGCGCCGCACGGATATGCCCCAGATCAAAAAAGAGTTCACTATTGTCGATGGCGATGGAACCCAATGTATAACTTCCTAAAAACAACGCTTGCTGCCCCCAGAAATTGGGTCGCTTAAACAAATCATCCGGTAAGCGGTTCGTAAAATAGAGAGCCCTGTTGATATTGAAATTTACCAATCGGTCTTCAGAATAATGCTTGTCCGTCAAATCCAATATTTTTTTCCATTCCCTCTCATGGGCAAGATATTTTATTTTATCTGTAAAAACGGATTCGGATCTGGACCAGAAAAATAAAGCTAAACAGGTCAAAATACCAATCATCGCGATCTGCAGAACAGAAGAAAAAAGGGCGCGGCGTTCATTCACATTTTGCCCCTTCTTCTGTTTGGGCACGAGATTGCAGAAAAGAACCAGGAGCGGATAATAAATATACAGGACGTATAAAATCATCCGGGGAGCATAATAGGTTTCAGGAACAAGAAGATGAAAATAGGATTGTTCCGGAGTGATAAAAAACAAAAATCTGGCCGCCAAATAAGGAAACAGAGCAGAAAGTAAAATCAGAAAAAGAACGGGCAAAGATTTCTTCTTATCCCATTTCACCAATTCAGCAAAAAGGCATAGCACCTGAAACAACAACAGTCCACAGCCACCCGCCACATAAAATAAAAGCAGTGAAAAAAACAAAAATACGGTAAGCCGCACCCCCGTTGTTCTTTCAAAGGTTTGCAGATAATAAAAAAACAATTTCAGCGTCAATAATAAAATCAGACTGGTCGTAAGAATTCCATCACTGAAACTGTGAAGGAAAAACAAAGCAGTCACGGGAGCGAGCTTCAAAAGCAGCCCGAACCGATTAAAATCAAAGGTCCTCATAATCCTGTCTGTAAAAAAGAAAACAGACGCAGCGATGCATGTGATAATCAGAGCCCCCAGCAGCGGGTAAACATAAAATTGTGACAGAAACAGGGAAACATATTGGATCAATCCGCCCGGATATTCCAGATAGCCCCAAAGGAAAGCTTTATCAAAAAGGAACAGCGGCTGCTGAATAAAGTAACTCTGTGCCGGATTGACAACCAGCAGTATGGCAAAAAAGAAAAAAAGAAAATACAGAACGGTTACTATACCGGAAAACCTGGCGAAAATCATTTTATTCATTAGCATGGTTCTATATATTTGAATTTGCCCTTATATATAAATTCAAATTAACCATTTGTTCTGAACCGTTCGTAAATCAAGCCCGGTTTCATCTATAGAACCTCGCCGGAATGAATTTTTTAACCCGGTTAAGGAGGGGAAAGCCTTCCCCTCGCTCCATACTCAGGAGTATTCCGCTACCCCATCTCATCTCGGGCCGCGGCTTGCATCAGGAACAAAATCACTTCATCGCCGTCCTCACCGCTGCTTCTAGGGCGGCATCGTTGGGAACGCCGCTCCACACCTGTAGAATGTATCCCTCACTATCGAGAAGTATGAGTGTGGGTACCGCAGAAATCCCGTAACGGCGCCACATTCCCTCGTCTGCATCACGGTAAAGCGGGTACGGCGAAGGATGTTCTTTGTAGAAATCGTTGAGAACACCTTGGGCTTCGCTCGAAACACCGATCACTTCTAAGCCCTCTTTACCGAGTTTTTCATACAAGCGCTCCAGTTTGGGGATGGTCATGCGGCAAGGTCCGCACCACGTCGCCCAAAAATCAAGAAGTGTTACCTTTGGCTTTTTTTGACGTTTCTCTCTGTTGGCATAGAAATTTTTTCCAAAGGCTACCGCTTTGCTACCGATAGCAGAACCGGTGAGACTTGATATATCGTCGGGGCGCTCCGTGAGTTTCACATTCAAAGAGATCTCTTTGCCCCCGCGATCCACGCCGAGTTTGATCGTTTCCCCTACTTTGGCTTTGGCCACGCGTTTCTGAATAACAGAAACATCGGTAAGCGGCAAACCATCCACAGCGATTATTTTATCCCCAATCGCAATGCCCGCAGACAAGCCACCGGAACTCGGGTGAACGCCTTGAATTTCCAAGGCGATATGATTTTTATAAGGCATCTTTTTGAAAGTGAGTCCCAGCCAAGGAGCAGCAAAAGACTGCATACAAAAGAATAACGAAAAGAAAATAATTCCTCTGAGAGGTTTAGAAAAAGAGAATGGTAACTGAGCCATGGATCACCGTTTGTGCTGTTTTAGTAAGGTATTCTTGTTCGCGCCCCAAGCTTTCGCCGATGAGGTAAGAAAGTCGAATGGCTGTGCGAAAAGCAAAATGAGCTTTTTTCCAAGGGAGAATATCCCGCCCGTAGCTGAGAGAAATTCGGGGCGCTTTTTCCCAGGA
>MNYL01000145.1 GCA_001873075.1 Fibrobacteres bacterium CG2_30_45_31
TTACCTTTACGGTTCCTCATTCTGGATCTACAAGGATTGATGCATTCTCCTCTCTGGGACAGCATCTGGCAACTATTTATAGTGGAATGGCAAATGGAACACAAACCGTCATCTGGAATACCGCTATTCTGCCACAGGGGACGTACTTCGTAAGCCTATCCCAAGGAACGTCTTCGCAGACAATACGTTATACGATTCGTTAACGAAAAAGGGAAAAGATTACACAAAAAAGCTCCAGTCTAAAAAAGACCGGAGCTTTTCTTTTGAACTTTATAGCTCATTGAGAATAGAAAAAATTCAAAGTAACATTTTAAGGCTCTTCCCAAATGCGATTGGGGAGCTTGCCTATATCCCGAAAATCCAACTTAGTGGACTCTGGAGTTTCGATGCTCACCAGTCGCGCAAGAGGTTTACCTGATCGTTCTATGACAATTTCATCTCCACGGAGAGCCACCTGGTTTAGAAGAGATCCGAAATTTTGGCGAGCTTCCATTGCTGAAACAATCTTTGCCATTGTATCTACCTAAAGTTACTGAAGTGCTTTATCTTGGATCACCAAGTCCACGCGACGATTCTTCTGACGCCCTTCCTTGGTAGCATTGTCAGCAATAGGCACATTCATACCAAGGCCCTTAGCGCTAAGACGGCCTGATTCAATACCCTGCTCCACCAAGAAATCCAAAACATTCTGAGCACGCTGTTCTGAAAGTTTCATGTTGTGATCTGCAGAACCTGTATTATCCGTATGACCTTCAACGGACACATTCAATTCCTGATACACCGAAAGAATGCCCGCCACCTTTGCAAGGCTCGTTTTAAGATCACCCTTCAAAGAGGCTTTATCTACATCAAACAGAATATCAGACATAGAAAGAATAATGCCACGCGCATCTTGGCTCACTTGAATGAGTTTGGATTGCAATTCGTTTAACCTATTTTTTGCTTCATTCTGGCGCGCTTCTGCTTTGGCGCGTTCTTCATCAAGCGCCTTCTTCAACGCGGCTTCACGAGCATTCGCTTCGGAGATCAGCTCATCTTGTTTTTTCTGCATTTCTGCTTGCAAACGAGCGTTTTGGTCTTTCATAGCTTCACTCGTCTGCGCCAAACGTGTCCGTTCCGCTTCTAGATCAGCAGCGAGCGTCGAAACCTTACCGCTCCGTGTTTCACCAATACGTTCTTGAATATTTTCAATCGCTTCCATAGTCGTACGGCGCTTTTGCCAGTTACTCGAAATATTATTACGAGAGGCCTGAGCTTGCATTTCAGCAGTAATTATTTCGACATAAAGAGAGCAGGCCTTAGCTTGTGCATTGACTTCACTTCCCTTCGGGTCATTCTTTTCCAAGTAGACCAACCGATTCACACGAGACTTGGCTTCTGCCATAGTCATTTGCACTTCACGGGAATTGGAAGGAAGTGCGGCCTCTAAAGAGCTCAATGTTTTGAGATAATAATTACCATCTCTTTTAATGGGAGTGGCAGATGCCGTAGTGGCTTCTGTAGCGAAAGAAAAAGCAGCAAAGGCCAATGAGGCCACAATCAATTTTTGAAAGTTCATGGGGTCTCCTTAATCTTGGCTTCATTTTCCAAAATGTTCTGATATAAAAGTTTGCGTTCCATATCGGCACGTAAATCATTTGTCAGCAGAGAGTCTTCGCGGACTACAGAATCACGCGTAGCCGTAGCAAAAGCCAACTTGTACTCTAGGCGACTTTGATCGGCGGCGGCCCATGCCTTTTCATATTCTTTTTCTGCTTTGTATGCCTTCGCCTGTTCCAGATTCGTTCGTGCGGCTTGCGTCTTAGTGGAATCCAATTTTTCGTTTTGGGCAATCATCCCAATTAATTCAGCTTCTTGGATCGACGTATCCACAACAGCTTGATGAGAGGCACAACCCATCACCAGCGTGACAGCGGCGCCTATTATCCATATCTTTGTATTCATCGTTGCTCCTTAGAGGTCCAGTTTGTCCAAAAGTTTAGACAATACCGAAAGAAAAATACATATTATCGCCATGGAAGATACCCCTAAAACCTATCCCGTCAGCAAATACCTCGCATCCATTAAAAAGCTCCTTGAAACAAAAGTGCCCCAAATTTGGGTGCATGGTGTTGTCACTCAAGTCGTTGAGCGTGGACGCATTGTGTATCTGAACATTGCAGAGTTTGTGGAAGGCGATGTCAAACCGGTGGCATCTCTACCCCTCTATACTTTTACTACTGAATTTGTACGAATTCAGGAAAATTTGGCAAGTTTGCCCAAGCCCTTTATCATTAAAGATCAAATCAAAGTCAATATTCTCATTGAAGCCGATTTGTATGTCCCTTATGGTAAATTTCAGGCGCGTCTTGTAGATATTGACCCTTCCTTTACCATTGGAGAACTTACTCTCACACGTCAAGCGATCTTAAAGCGCCTCACCGAAGAGGGCTTGCTCCGCCTCAACGCGACACGCGAATTTGCAGCGGTGCCCTTGAAAGTCGGACTCATCACCGGCGAAGGCACTGCCGCTTACCAAGATTTTTGCACCACACTTCAAAATTCTCATTTCGCGTTTCAGATTACCCCGGCCTTTGCGCGCATGCAAGGGAATGACACAGAGACCACCATTTTGGAAGCGTTGGGAACGTTACGAGCGAACGAGGATCTGGATGTCATTTGCATTATCCGTGGCGGAGGTTCAAAAACAGATCTCAACTATTTTGATAGCGAAGCGTTGTGCCGTGCAGTCGCCCAATTTCCCACTCCTGTTCTCACTGGCATCGGTCATGAGATCGACCAGAGCCTACTCGATCTTGTCGCCTGGGAAGCTTGCATTACGCCTACCGATTGTGCGAAAAAATTAATCAAACAAGTGGAACTTTCTTGGGAAAAAACGCAAGATTTAGCGATGGAAATAGCGACTACCGTACGCACTCAATTGGCACAGTCCAAAGATCATTTACGTCAAGTGCAAGGAAATCTGACGCGCCAATTTTCCACACGCCTCGTTCAAGAACGCGAACGGTTGGCTTCCTCTTCCCGAATTCTTTTGAAAATGCCATTCCGAATTCTTAAAACAGAAAGCGAACTCATTACCCGCAACAAAGAAGGTTTGAGGTTTGGTGTTCAAAAATTACTACAACTGGAAACATCGCGATTTGCCCTTGTGGAACAACGAGTCAGAACGAACGATCCTAAAACCATGCTCGCTAAAGGTTACAGCCTCACCACACGAAAAGATGGTAAATTATTACGCCATAGAGATGAAGTTCAAACCGGGGATCTTCTCACCACCCATTTAGAGAATGGCTCCGTTGAATCTATTGTCCAATAAAAAAGGCCCGCCACAGAGCGAGTCTTGACTCTAAAGCCCCATTATTTTTTATCAGAGCTTGGCAAAATCATCATCACCTTAGTCATGCGAGTGCCTTCCACCTTCAAGACGCGGAACTTATAACCCTGAATAGTCACTTCTGAACCTGCAGCGGGAATCACACCCAAAGTCGCTTGGATGAGCCCCGAGAGCGTTTCCACATGAACATTCGTCGGCGAATCTAAAGAAATATCGAGTTCATATTCCAAGTCCGAAAGGGTCATCAATGGATCTAGTATGTAGCGGCCATCTTTCAATTTCTGGATTTCATCGTCTTCATCTTCATCATCTTCATCTTTTATTTCACCGACGATTTCTTCCACAATATCTTCGATAGTAACAAGCCCTGCGATGCCCCCATATTCATCAACGACAATGGCAAGCTGATTTCCGTTTTTGCGGAGTTCCCGGAGCAAGTCATCGATCTTTTTATGATGCGGAACAAAAATTGCTGGCATGACGAGGCTTTCTAAATCAAATTTTTCGGTGCCATGTTCCGTGTACCATTCCAAAAAATCACGATTGGAAAGAATACCAATGATACTATCTACAGAATCGCGGTACACTGGCAAGCGGGAATGACGCTCGCTATTGAGAATATGAATAGTCTCTTCCAGAGAAGTTCCTACCTCAATAGCACACATATCGACACGAGGAGTCATAATCTCGCGCACAGGTGTTTCTACAAAATCAAAGATGTTGAGAATCATCTGACGTTCTTCATCTTCTAACGCGTCTTCTTCCTTAGAGGGGGTCATGTCTGCCTGAAGCGCGTCGCGTTTCTCTTCAGAGAGAAAACTGAACTTGGGATCGTAACCCAATGCCCCTAACATAGCAACGTAAATTTTATTCGCGGCCTTAGCTGGTAACAGCAATGGGAGACGGAAGTAATGATACACAGGATCCAGCAAGCGCATGAACGTGTCGGGTTTAAGATGGCCCACTACACTGGGGAGAAACACTGTGAATGTATAAACAACGCCACCCGCAACAACCGCGTAGAGGCAAAATCCAAGAATCGGGTAGGGGTGCAAAGCGGGGACGAGTTCACGAAAAAGAACATATCCGAGAGCCCCGGAACACACGTTACAAAAGATACGAGTCAGGGAAATAGATTCACTGAAACCGGGGCTTGCTACCCGTTCTGCAATGCGCATTTCTCGTTCATCACAGTCATGGGCATCACGATTGGAGCAGATCACCACAAAAACGACTTTAATCAGAGAGAACAAGCCGGAGATGGATAAGAAAAAGAGAATCGCAAGAATAAGATAAATGAGGTTATTAGTCATTGTTATCCTCAATCTCGTAAGGATTCAATCCCAAAATTTCTTGTTCTCTACGACGCATGACGCGACGATCTGGGGCCTTGAGATGATCATAACCAGAGAGATGCAAAAGCCCATGCACAAGAACGCGTTTGAGTTCCGCATAAAATGAATTTTCATATTGGGGAGCTTGACGCATCACCTGATCTTTGGCAATGTAAATTTCCCCAAGTAAATAAGGCTCATGCCATTCGTAAGACAAAACATCGGTGACTTTATCCAATTTTCGATGATCCCGATTCATGGTTCGAATGGTTTCATCGGAGCAAAGAACCACATTGACATTCCCTGTAGAACCTTCTTCAATCAGAAGCTTTTTAGCCAAAGGTTCAAAACGGGCTACCCAAGGGAATTTTTGATTTTCCTGCTCGCAAAAGAAACTTACTTCAAAAGCAGGAATGCGACTTTTTTTCAAAGTCTTTTTTTGATTATGATTGGGGTCGGGGTCGGGCATCCTAGAGTTCATACCACTTTTTGAGCATACCAATAATAGCCTCCGCTTGGGCTTTGCTGCTCACATTAAACTTGCTCCGTTGTTTCAGTACACCTTGTACTTTCTGGTAGCGGCGGATGGAGACCTTGGGCTCACCAAATTCACCCGTTTTCTTGTCTTTGTCCTGGTAGAGATACATGATCGTCTGCCAAGCACCCTTGCTCAAATACTCTTTGGCAAGTTCCTTGACAACAATTTCACCTGTTTCATCAGCCATTTCGACTGTAGGCTCAACGTCTTCCATTTCCATGGCAAACCTCATAGTTTGATGTTGTAAAAAAGATAATAAGAAACGGGGCCTATAAAAACAAAATCGCCTTTCCTGAGCCATTTTAGGGCCCGCAACAAGTCGATGGACTCCTCCACAAAAAAAAGACAGTGATAAAAAGCACTTTATCCCTAGGCTCTTAAAAACTATATTCGCTACAAGCGTCAAAAAATGCCATGGAGGCTCAGTGAAACATCTTGGATATTTACAGACGGTTTTCGTTTTTTGTCTTTTAATTGCCCCCTTCACTTTCGCTCAAACATCGGCATCAGGAAAGGTGCGATTTGTACTGGGAGAAGTGACTCAACAAAAGAAAGGTGTGGGCAACTGGAATCCTCTCCGTGTGGGGGCGAAGGTCGCCCCCAAAGATCTCATTAAAACGCTTGTGGAATCTGAAGTAGGTATTGCACTCATCGATGGGAGTGTTCTCACTATTGAGGAAAATTCTCTTGTCATTTTGACAGAAGCTATCAAAGACAGTAAGCTCACGAAGACCATAGTCAACATTCAATCAGGCAAATTATTCTTTGATGTCCAAAAACAAAAAAAAGCAAATTCACTTGAATTCAAAACGGGGACCGCCACAGCAGCCATTCGCGGAACGTCCGGCTTTATAGGGCAAACCCATCGAGGGATTATGCTTTCCCTGGAATCCGGGAAAATGCTTGTGACGAGCGTTAATGGAGATTCAATCGAAGTGAATGAAGGGGAAACTCTCATACAGGATGGAGAGAAGGGGTTTAAAAAATTTAAGACTCGCAACTCGGGAAGTAAATTACTCGCCTCCGTATTGGAAACTCAAATTAACAACAAAGATTATTCTGAAGCAAAGTTGATCCAAGAAATGAAGTCCCTTGATGCTTCGACACTTCCCAAAATGGATTCTCTGGAGAAAAATTTTCCTTGTACCTTTGTTCCTCTTCCAGAATTTGTCACGGATAATTTCGTGACCTTTCGAGGACAATGTCCTCTTGATGTAGCGCTTTCCATTAACAGTTCCCCCATTGAAATTAAAAAGGGAGGGGTCTTTAATCAGAAATTTTCGTGGGATGCGACTACATTTGGCACTAAGAAATTTTCCGCCAAATGCGAAGCCTCTCACATTCAGTTCGCCTGCGGTAAATTCAACGTTCAGTATGGGGAATCTACCCCGAATTCATTACAAGGCCCGTCTTCAGATGCGCCTACAGGGGAATTCCTTTTTATAAAGACAGAATCCCCTGCGAAAATTTGCAAGCAAGGAAGCGTGACCATTGAAGGTTCTTTTGCAACCACAGATACAGCAGCACAACTCAACGTATTCTTA
>MNYL01000086.1 GCA_001873075.1 Fibrobacteres bacterium CG2_30_45_31
CTTGCTCATCTTCGCTTTGCCATCCGTCCCCAAAAGAATTGGCATAAACATACCAATCTGAGGCTCCTTCCCTTCAAAAATTTGAAGATCCCGACCACGGAGAACATTAAACTTCTGGTCTGTGCCACCAAGTTCAACATCGGATTCGATAGCGACAGAATCGTAACCCTGCATCATCGGATACATAAATTCATGGAGCGAAATCGGCTGATTGGAAGCGTAGCGATTCTGAAAATCTTCTCGTTCGAGCATTTGAGCCACGGTAAACTGCCCCATCAATTCAGTGACTTTATTGAAGGGAAGTTTTGAAAACCATTCTCCATTGTAATGAATTTCAACCTGTTCTCTGCGAACGACCTTAAAGAATTGTTCCTGATATTCCTTGGCATTTTCGAGAACTTGCTCATGGGAGAGTCGAGGACGCATTTTATTGCGACCACTCGGATCACCAATCATTGCGGTGTAATCCCCCACAATGAGGACAACGGTGTGACCCAGATCTTGGAATTGGCGCAGTTTCCGCATAACCACCGTATGTCCAAAATGAACATCTGGTGCCGTTGGATCTACCCCTAACTTAACGCGAAGTGGTTTCCCCGTATCATAAGAGGCTTGCAATTTCTTTTCAAGGGAATCATGAGGAACGACTTCGATAACACCACGAAGTAAAATATCTAATTGTTCTTGAACAGGACGAAATTGCATAAGTAAGCCTCTCTAAAATCTCTGATAAATTTAACAATATGCATTTCAAAAAAAGGTTGTGGGCACACAAAATCATCAAACAACGGTTTTGCGCCCACATCCATACTGTTATGAGAAGCGTCTAGGATCTATGTCGAGCGTTTTAAGTTTATATCCAAGAATACGTTGCGTTGTCGAAAGAGCGCGAGCCGTAGCGGCCACCTTCCCTTTCGCACTTTTCAGAGCATCACAGATAATATCACGCTCATAGGTTTCCACCATACTTTTAAGATCTCCACGAATCGGAGCTCCCGTAGTTTCCGCAGTCTGTAAAGTCGGAGGTAAATGATGGGGATATATGACGTTCCCTTCTGCAACAAGAACCGCGCGTTCAATACAATTTTCCAATTCGCGCACATTCCCAGCCCAATGATAACTCATCAACATGTCAATAGTGCCTGTAGAGAGACGCCGCACATCTTTGTTAATGAGTTTGCTGTAATGTTCCAAGAAGAAATCAGCTAAGAGGACAATGTCACTTTTGCGTTTGCGTAAAGGAGGCACATAGATGGGAAAGATATGCAGGCGGTAGTAGAGATCCTCACGAAACTTTCCTTCATGAACCATTTTCATTAAATCTTTATTTGTTGCTGCAATCACGCGAATGTTGACATGAATGGTTTTCGTCCCACCCACACGTTCAAATTCGCGTTCCTGAAGTACGCGCAAGAGCTTTATTTGAAGTGCCATGGAAATTTCACCAATTTCATCAAGGAAAATGGTTCCTCCATCAGCAAGCTCAAATCGCCCTTTACGTTCAGAGGTAGCACCCGTAAAGGCGCCCTTTTCATGGCCAAATAGCTCACTTTCAATAATGCTCTCTGGAAGTGCGGCACAATGAACTCTAATAAACGGGCCACTGGTTCTATCCGAATTATAATGAATCGCATGAGCCACTAATTCTTTACCAGTACCGGTTTCACCAAGAATCAAAACTGTCGAGGGACTTTTAGCCACTTTCGCAATTTGATCATAAACAATTTGCATTTCCCGAGAATTACCAACAATGTTAGTCGGTCTAAACCGGTCTTTGAGTTCTGATCGCAAACGCTCATTTTCAGCTTGCAAAATTTCACATTCTTCTTCGGCTTGTCTACGCAATTTTACCGATGAAGCAATCATCATGGCTATGATTTCTAAAAGTCGTAAATCTTGTTTTAAGTTTTCATCCGAGGGATCCAATTCATCCGCACTTAACGTACCAACAACTTCACGTTCTACAGTGATTGGGACACAAATAAATGCTTTATTGGCATCTTTGCCGCGACCCGTACGATCCAAAAAATTGGGGTCGTTCCCAACAGAGGGTATAACGATGGCTTTTCCTGTTTCAACCACTTTGCCTGTGATACCTTCGCCAACCTTATATCGTCCCTTTTTAGCCTGCTGAGAAGAAAGACCATGAGCGACTTCAATGGCAATTTCCCCCGTTTGTCGATTATACAACGTAACAGTAGCATGTTTGATTCCCATATACTCGCCAAGAGCATTCATAACGGGATGCAAGACATCTCTCATATCTAGGTTGTCATCCAAGACACGACTGATCTGATAAAGCAGCTCTAGCTCTTTAATTTTGCGAATATCACTAGGATTCATCTTTACATTTCCTCTTACGTGATTGATCTATCAAACTATATGAGGCTTTGCACACACTGATTCGCAACACGAATCCCGTCAGCAATGGCACGAACAACAAGAGAAGGTCCTGAAGCTACATCACCCACAATATAGACATCTTGTGCGGATGTTTTTCCAGAAGAATCCCGAATAATCGTCCCTCGGCCATCCACTGAAAGATTTAACGCTTCGACAACAAGTGGTATAGCGTGCCCAGTAAAGCCCATAGCGAGAAGCACTAAGTCTGCTTCCAAAATAAATTCGGATCCCGCTTTCGCGACTGGGGACATACGACCATCTGCTCCGCGAACCCATTCGACTTCGACACAACGCAAAGCTTTGACTTTCCCATTGCTTCCAATCACTTCGAGTGTGTTGACACACCACCGGCGTTCGCAGCCTTCTTTGTGACTCGATGTTTCCTTGAATAGCACGGGCCACTCCGGCCACGGATTGGTTTGGGCGCGAGCCATCGGAGGCTTGGGCATAATTTCAATTTGCGTGACAGAAATGGCGCCTTGACGAATCGCTGTACCAATACAATCGGAGCCAGTATCACCACCACCAATAACCACCACTCGCTTATTATTCGCGTTAAGTAAAGGGTCTGGCGAGAATACTTCTGCACCATTCAGACGATTCTGCTGAGTCAAAAAATCCAAAGCAAAATAAATGCCTGAGAAATCTCGTCCTGGAACATTTAAATCACGGGGTTTTCTTGCCCCACAAGCAAGAATAATGGCATCATTTTTTCGAAGCACATATTCTGGAGAAATGTCTTTCCCTACTTCCACCTCAGTTTCAAACTGAATGCCTTCTTCTCTCATGAGAGCAATGCGGCGTTCCACAATTTTCTTGTCCAACTTAAAATCGGGAATTCCATAACGCAAAAGACCTCCCAAATATTGGGCCTTTTCATACACGGTGACATGAATTCCCTGACGATTGAGCATTTCTGCCGCAGCAAGTCCAGAAGGACCGGAACCGATGACCGCAACAGCTTTTTCGAGATGCTGTGCAGGAACATTAGGGCGAACCCAACCATTTTCGAACCCAGTTTCAATAATACGATGTTCTATTTCGCGAATGGATACAGAATCTCCATTGAGTCCATTAACACAGGACCCTTCACAGAGAGCAGGACAAATGACGCTGGTAAATTCCGGGAAGGGACTCGTAGAAAGCAGTATTTCAAGAGCCTTTTTCCATTCTCCAATGCTAGCCGCATGGTTAAATTCAGGGATAACATTTTGGAGAGGGCACCCCATTCCATGACAAAACGGAACGCCACAATCCATACAACGAAGTGCTTGTTCCCGCAAAGCCTCTGGAGCCAATTCTTTTGCCACTGGTTTATAATCGTGAACACGTTCTTCTTTAGAGCGATAACCGGGATCAACTCTTGGGATTGTCATAAAAGCTTTATCTTGACTCATGATATATCCTCCCTATTCGTGAGCCTTGGCTCTGCGTGGAACTTCTTCATCTTTTTTACTCATCGCTCCGAGAACTCGGCGATATTCCATGGGGAATACCTTCACAAAGCGTTCTCTTTCTCGACCCCAGTTTTTCAAAACTCTCGAAGCCTTGGGGCTCCCTGTATAGCGAACATGGTTTTCTAGTAAAGCGCGAAGTTCATCCTCATCTGATTCATCTAAAAGATCCAAGTCGACCATGTCGGTATTGCAAAGACTGTCAAAACGACCATTTTCATCATAGACGTATGCAATGCCACCGCTCATCCCTGCGCCAAAATTTACACCCGTAAGGCCAAGTACCACGACCCGCCCATCTGTCATGTATTCGCAGGCATGGTCACCGACACCTTCTACAACGGCATTCGCACCACTATTACGAATCGCAAAACGTTCTCCGGCGCAACCATTGATATAAACTTCACCTGAGGTTGCCCCATACAAGATGACATTCCCCGCGATGACATTATCTTCAGGCGGACAAGTTAAACCCTGCGGAGGGCGAATAATGATTTTTCCACCGGAAAGACTCTTGCCGATATAGTCATTCGCTTCTCCTTCCAGTTTTAATGTAAGCCCATGAGACAAGAAGGCCCCCAAGCTTTGACCCGCAGATCCCTTGAGATCTAACGTAATCGTATCATCAGGAAGTCCTACATACCCATAGCGTCTTGCAATGCGACTGGAGACAAGGGAACCCAAAGTGCGGTGAATATTACGCACATCGTGTTGAATGGTCACCTTTCGGCCCTTTTCAATGGCATCCCCGATCTGATTCAAGAATTCATAGTCCAAAGCCCCTTCAAGACCAGTGGCCTGATGCTCCGTACAGTGCACTTGTGACGCTTCCGCAGGAACACGATGGAAAATCTTACTGAGGTCAAGCCCCTGCGTCTTCCAAAATGAAACCGCAGGATTCAGTTCCAACAGATCACTATGACCCACCATTTCATCAAAGGTGCGGAATCCAAGCGTTGCCATGTATTCACGTACTTCTTCAGCAATAAATTGGAAAAAGTGAATGATAAATTCTGGGGAGCCTTTGAATCGTTTTCTCAATTCTGGGTCTTGAGTGGCCACTCCCACAGGACAACCATTGGTGTGACACTTGCGCATCATCACACAGCCAAGTACCACCAATATCGTTGTGGCAAAACCAAATTCTTCAGCACCCAAAAGAGCGGCGATAACAACATCTCTTCCTGTTTTTATCTGTCCATCCACCTGTAAACGCACACGACTCCGCAATCCATTGAGGACCAAAGTCTGTTGCGCTTCGGCAATGCCCAATTCCCAAGGGGCACCCACATGCTTAATTGAAGATAATGGAGAAGCCCCTGTACCGCCATCATATCCCGAAATCAGAATCATGTCAGCACGCGCTTTTGCAACCCCTGCGGCCACCGTACCGACGCCTTCTTCTGATACTAACTTCACAGAAACCCGCGCCTGATCATTCGCATTGCGCAAATCATAAATCAACTGCGCAATATCTTCAATGGAATAAATGTCATGATGCGGAGGGGGACTTATCAAAGTTACCCCAGGTGTAGAATGACGAACGCGAGCAATCTCATCGTTCACCTTGTGACCAGGAAGTTGACCGCCCTCACCAGGTTTCGCACCCTGAGCAATTTTGATCTGTAATTCCTTGGCATTCACCAAATATTCCGAAGTGACACCGAATCGCCCACTCGCGATCTGCTTAATTGCACTAGAAAGAGAATCCCCATTAGGAAGTAGCTGATAACGACGAGGATCTTCGCCCCCTTCACCACTATTACTCTTACCGCCAATACGATTCATAGCAATAGCAATCGATTCATGAGCTTCCCGTGAAATGGAACCATAACTCATGGCACCTGTCACAAAACGCTTCATAATTTCTGTAGCAGGTTCCACTTCTTCAAGTGGAATAGCTGTCGTTGGCTTCATCGCAAAAAGACCGCGCAAAGTACTCTGTTTTTCCGCTTGATCGTTTATTTGTGCGGCATACTTTTTGTAACGTCCATAATCATCATTGCGAGTGGCAGCCTGTAAATCACTGATAGAAGAAGGAGTCCAGAGATGCCGTTCTCCATCTTTCCGATAACGATACTGTCCACCTACAGGGAGAATAGAATCCTTAGATTCGATACTCGCCCGCCAACGCATGAGAATTTCGGTGGCAATCTGTTCCATGCCGATACCACCCACGCAATTTGCAGTGCCCGTAAAGTATTTTTCCACAACACTATCCGAAATGCCAATAATTTCAAAGACTTGAGCATTTCGATAACTTCTCAGTGTAGAT
>MNYL01000001.1 GCA_001873075.1 Fibrobacteres bacterium CG2_30_45_31
CCTGGTTGCGTTTGGAAGGGTGGTAAAGATCCAGCGCAATACCGCGGGGGAGAATAAACACATCTTTTTCCGGAACGCGAATTTCGTCGATGAGGATTTTCTTGTAAGCTTCGCCCGGGCTCACTACAGGGCGTGCCAGGTAATAGAAAATTCTTGTAAAGAAAAGGACCGCCACATGAACCCATTTGGCGGAAACGAGCATTCTCACATAGCTCATGGCATCGGTACGGTAATGCCCAATGGTTTTGATTCCAATGATTTTTGCGCATACTAAAACAGCCCAACCCACGGAACTTGGAGTTTCAAACTCAATCAGGTCTACAGGATAACGCTTCAAGAGTTTAACGAGTGTTCCCAAATGGGGAATCGCCAATTCTGTATTGGGGTAGCCAATGGCCTCCATACTAAAAAAGCGAGGCAACAAGAAAACATAACTGTCTTCGATAACGCCTCTCGTGCGGGTTTGAAAAACACATCCAATTAAAGAAACGTCGTAATTGCGCGTACGCATAAAGGAACCCACTTGCCGCAGATTATTGGCAATTCCGTTGACTTCATCAAGGCAATCGGCGCAGTAAGCGACGCGGATGTCTCCCTTCTTGTGCGTTTTCCGGTATTTTCTGAAAAATCGGCGAAGTAAAAATAACTGGGGTAAATTCACCAGAAATTCCCAAACGAGCATCACTAAAATAAGGGCTGTTTTGATTGGCCCTGTTCCTTGATGTTTAAAAGCGAAATAAGGAGGGAACACGCTCGTTATCGTGCGCCCGAAAATCGGAGGGCGTGAATCAAAACGTTGTTCTGAAAAATCATTGTTGTTTGTTGAATTCGACGCAGTCATTGTACCGTGCTCCCTTACCGCCAAAGATATCTAAGGCGCTTCCGATGGTGAGATCAACCAAATTATTTGAAATTTCTGCACATCGCTTAAGATCTTCGATGCTCCGGGCTCCCCCTGCGTAGGTAACAGGGATCGGACTTTCTTTCGCAAGCAGTACAATAAGCGCTTCATCCATTCCTTTCTGAAGTCCTTCGACATCTGCCGCATGAATTAAAAATTCGTCACAATACTTACTCAAAACTAACAAAGTAGCAGGGGTCACTTGTACCTCAGTCACGGTTTGCCAGCGATTGGTCGCAACATTCCAGCCAGTCGCTGTCTGCTTACAGCTCAGATCAAGAACCAAGTGCTTTTTCCCAACCGCCTTTGAAAGCGCCTCAATACGAGAAAAATCAAGTTTCTCATTTTGAAAAATCCAACTGGTCACAATCACATGAGACGCACCCGCATCAAGGTATTCTTTCGCATTATCAAGCGAAATTCCGCCGCCTATCTGCAAACCCATGGGGTAGGCTGTGAGCGCTTCTTTTGCTACGGTCTCGTTCCCTTTGCCAAGCATAATCACATGACCTCCGCGAAGACCATCTTTTTTGTAAAGATCAGCAAACCAGGCTGGCGATTTATCGGATTCAAAATGAGTGGTAAGCTCATTCCCTTCATCAGAGAGCGAACTTCCTACGATTTGTTTCACCTTGCCATTGTGAATATCAATACAGGGACGAAATAGGGTCATATAAAAGCCTAAAGCCCTGTAAAGGACCAATCAATGATGTTGTTGTCACTATCAGTAGAACGTCCACGATAAAAGAAGATCTCTCCCCCCATCATCAGTTTCGTCGCTTGTTTTGCGAACCAGCCATCAAAATTGTTGAGAAGCGAAAACTTTTGTTGCGGTTTAGAAACGTCAAAACTCAGGGGTGCTTGTGACTCTATCCAATGAATTTGTACGCGCCCTTTGGGAAATTCTTTTCCTGAATAGATCGTTCCATTATCGCTAATTGTTTTGGGTGTGAGCAGCGTTATTTTGTCTTTTTTTGTACAAACGATGTGTCCCCAGGGTTCTCCGTTTGGTGTGATTCCAATGCGGCCTGCGTAGGATATGTTTGCTGCGGCGGTGCTGAAATTAAAGGAACGAATGGCGAGGTCTGTTGCTTGCACTGTCTGCCAGGTGTGTTCCATATAGCCATAGCCTTTTACGGTGATGGTGTCTCCATTGTAGGCGATTTTCCCTGTGATACGACCATAAGGAATATGAATATACTGCGCATATTTTTCACCATTGATAGTCCAAATTCCATTTCCTTTTACTTTGCTTTCGAGTGCACTCTCAAAGGAAATATCAACAAAAAATTTGCCCCCCTTGTTCGCCGTAAAATAGACGCGGTGTCCTTTTCCAGGAAGGCCTTCCATAAAATATTCATCTTTAATGGAAATCTTGGATAGGCTTTTATTTTCTTTCAGGCGCTCGGGTGGATACTGGCGCCCCACGCTGGGGTTTTTTCCTTTGAAGTTTGAAAAGGAAAGATCGCAACCGATTTTTCTCCCACTGCCGGGAACGTACAAAGTAGCGTAATTAATAAAAGCCTTGGTTCCGTTATCAAAAACGAGTTGGTAACTCCATGTTTCATTAAATTTATCTGAAATTGCGCTATGCTGAAAAAAATCCTTGCTATCAGGGGATTTAATGGTTCCCGAGGGGGATAGAATTTCGTCTGCACAGATTTCCGAGGCGAAAAGGAAAAGGAAACAAAAAAATGTACAGAAAGGAATCCGCATGGTTTTAAAAGTAGCAAAATTGTTATTTTACTTTTACTCTCTTGTAGAAGAAAGTCCTTTTCTTAGGATGAATTGCGTATTCAATTTCTTTTGCCTTTTTTTGTCAAATTTACTGGTTAGTTTCTTTTTTTTCACATTATTTCTGTGTAAGCTTTATATAATAAGGTTTTGACTACACGAAGTGGAATTACTATCTCTTTAGCAAAGCCTCATGTTTGGCTTTTTTATGGAGGAGTTATGAAATTAAATCTGTTGATGGGTATGGGTCTGTTCGCCATGAGTAGTGTTTTCGCTCAGGATTTTGGCGCTTCGGAATCTACATCTGAGGATACTGCTTCAACTGCGACGGAATCTTCGGTTGCTTTTGCTCCGGCACCAGCCCCTGTTGCTTCATCGTCATCTTCTGCATCGGTTGCAAATTTTGACAAGCTTCGTGGCAATGCCTATAACTTTGTAGGTAATGAAGCCGCTGCTTCTACGGTGAACGACTATCTCGCCCGTCCTCATCTTTTTGGTGGCACTCAAATTCTGTACATTGAACCGACTTACTCTCAAGGGTCCGATGGGACGACGACTGGGGAACATGGATTGGTTTCCTGGGGTACCAATACCACATATTTCCTAGATCTTAATAATTCTCAGGATTTGGGACTTTTGACTGTGGGTATGGCTAAGAAAAATGCTTTTGGTTTTGGACTGCATCTCGCTTTGGGACAGTTCCATGAAAGTGATGATGACGCTGGTACTACTGGTGTTACTGAAGCTGGTGACGATTGGGGTGCGAACTTCTCTATGCCTGTCGGTGGTTTGATCTTTGCATTTTATCTGGATTGGCTTACCACAGAAACTGATATTGATTTAGATCCGAAGGCCGAAGGTACTACAGAGACGACAAATGACAATTGGGATCTGAAATTGAATGCTAACCTGAATAATGGTCCGAGTGCCGGTGCGGTTACCTGGACTATAGGTTTGAATTTCCTGCGTCACGTGATTTCAAGCGAATCGGGTAATGTTACGAGCGTGGATGCAAATACCCGTACGGAGCTTGCTCCTTACTTCAATCTCGGTGGAAAAATTCTCGGTAACGACCGTGCCCGCGTATTTATTGGCTCCAATAACAGTTTGCCGGTTCAGGTCTTTGATGGTTATGACAATGACGCGGGGAGTTCCAGTGCTTTTGGAATGGGTTTGATTGTAAATCCCAATATTTTTGGGGAACTTGCTCTAACAGAGAATTTCCTTTTGTTTGGTGGTGCTACTCATAAGTGGCTTGTCTTCGGTTATGAATTGGAGTCTTCCGAAACAAAGGCGACTCTTGCTGCTACTAGTCACACCAACGATACTTCTTATATGCAGTCCAAGACAAATACAACCACAGCGACAATTGGTATGCGCTTCCAGAAGAGCAACTACGCGGCTGAGTTTAATCTCGGTGATGAAGTATTCCATGGTACGCATGCAATCTTCGACGGTAGTAATACTTTTGTCTCCTTTGGTGGATTCATTTATTTCTAATCGGGATAAACAATTTTTAATCCAGAAAAATCTGGGAGGATCATTATGAATAAAAAGATTTTATTAACGGTTGTGGCTGGAAGTTTCCTTTTAGCTATGATTTTGGTGGGTTGTGGAGCTGACAGAACTACAGGGACTGTGACTGAGGGTATTATAGAGAAGCCAGCTACGGTTCCTACCTCATCGGCTTCAGGTGGAGAATATTCATCGGCTTCCGAGGGGACATATTGTTATGTATCAGCTACTGATTATTGCTATTCCATGTCAGAATACTCTATAACAGCTTCGGCATGTACCGCTAATGGTGGATCAGTCGTAGATTCCTGTAACTAATCCGGTTCATCCGTTTTAGATGCGGTATTTTATAAAAGCCTGCTCTCCTTTGGAGGGTGGGCTTTTTGCTTGATCCATTCGATTTTGTCTTTCGAAAATCCATTTTCAAAAATGCCCTACGGAACGATTTTTATTGTGGTTCCCGAAAAAAATGAGAATAACCTTGATAGAGAGTAAAAAGTATATTTGCATGATAAAAAAGAGGATTTTATGACAGATAATCGAATCAGTCGTCTTGCGGAAATGCTTGTGAATCATGCCGTGAATTTGAAACCCGGTGACAATATTTTGATTGAAACTACGGACACGCCTGCGGAACTTTCTGTGGAACTCGTAAAGGCGGCATCGAAAGCTGGGGCGCGTGCTTTTGTAACGAATACAGTGTCGCGCGTGAGTCGGGCTTCCATTATGACTGCATCGCCTGAACAGATGCAGATTGCCGCAGATCACGACCTGGAATTCATGAAAAAAATGCAGGCTTATATTGCGGTGCGCGGTGCGGACAATTCCATGGAACTCGGCGATGTGCCCGAAGCGCAAATGCTTCTTTATCGCAAAGTGCGTCGCCCTGTATTGAACTTTCGCGTGGATAAAACCCGCTGGTGTGTGTTGCGCTGGCCGAATCCCTCTATGGCGCAGGCTGCGGGAATGAGCACCGAAGCGTTCGAGGATTTCTATTTCGAGGCGTGTCTTGCGAACTACCCGGCGATGGCTGAAGCGGCGAATCCTCTTGTGGAGTTGATGAATCGGACGGATCGTGTGCGGCTGGTGGCGAAGGGCACGGATCTTTCTTTCAGCATTAAAGGCATTGGCGCGGTGCCGTGCTGTGGCAAATGCAACATCCCGGATGGGGAAGTCTACAGTGCTCCGGTGCGCGACAGTGTGAATGGGGTCATTCAGTACAACACGCCAACGCTCTACGAAGGGAAGCGTTTCGAGAATGTACAGCTGGTTTTCAAAGATGGGAAAATTATAGAGGCGACAGGCTCGGATTCTGTAGGGATGAATGCCATTTTTGATACGGATGCGGGCGCGCGTTATGTGGGGGAATTTGCCATCGGTTTCAACCCTTATGTCAAAAAGGCCATGTGCGACATTCTTTTCGATGAAAAAATTGCGGGTAGTATTCATTTTACACCGGGCAAGTGTTACGAGGAAGCCTTTAACGGAAACGATTCCGCGATTCATTGGGATTTGGTACTGATCATGACCCCGGAATATGGTGGCGGTGAAATCTGGTTTGATGATCGGCTGATCCGTAAAGACGGCTTGTTCGTTGTAGACGAACTCAAACATTTGAATCCGGAAAATCTGAAATAGAAAAACACCACTGTCCAAAATAAATGGACTGGTGCTAGCCATTTATGGTAAGGCGTTGCCCTATTCTAAAAACTGATAGAATTCATCGTAGTCATGGTTGACCGAAACCTCTT
>MNYL01000168.1 GCA_001873075.1 Fibrobacteres bacterium CG2_30_45_31
GAAGTGAGTCTCACGGGTGAACTCCATGCCATTGGAGGCCTCAATGAAAAAGCACTTGCCGCATTAGACGCAGGCGTTAAGACGCTTTTCCTGCCTCAAGAAAATGCGAAAGATGTCGTTGAACTTCCGAGTCTCGTACAAAAAGGGCTCAAAATACATCTTAAATCACACATTGATGACGTCATTCGGGAGCTTTTCAAGAGTCCTTCTCTTAAGAAGATCAGTTCCGAAAAAACGTAAGGAACTTTTATATGCCTGAACTTTCCTTAGAAGCATTGGAAAAAAGGCGTGATGCTCTGGAAACGAGAATTATGCTCGCTTGCAAGGCGTGCCAACGACCGCGCGAAAGTGTAACGCTTATTTGGGTCAGTAAATTTCACCCCATAACATCGGTAGAAAAAGCGATTCAGCTCGGGGCAAAAGAATTCGGTGAAAACCGAGTGCAAGAAGCCATTGAAAAATTTTCAACTCCACGTTCTGGTATCCATTGCCACATTATTGGTCCCGTACAAGCCAATAAGCTTCGCAAGGCAATCTTAGTTGCGGATTCCATTCATTCCATAGCGTCTCTGGATGCTATTCATAAGTTGGAATCGATCTGTGCGGAAACAGGAAAAATTTTGGATATTCTGATTCAGGTCAACACCTCTGAAGAAGACACCAAAAGCGGAATCACCATGGCAGAAACGGAGTCATTTTTGTTGCGTTTACCCGAAGCTCCTCATTTGCGCTATCGTGGACTGATGACTATTGGTAAAAATACGGGCATTGCCGAAGACTCTAGGGCTGGTTTCCGTTTTCTCCGCGAGATGCGAGACAAAATGCATGCCGTTGGTGGACTTTTTGAAAATTTTTCGGAGCTCTCCATGGGCATGACGGAAGATTTGGAAGTAGCGATTGAAGAAGGTGCTACCCTAATTCGAGTAGGGACTGCATTATTTGGTGAGCGAGCTCTGCTGATCTAGGCAAAGAGGCCCCTCTCCCTCTCATATTTATTGTATCTTTTACAGGGAATAATTGTATTCCCAAGGAGGAGCCTTGCTTCTCCTTTTGGTTTTTACTAATCGAAGGAATTATGCCAAATCGAGTTGTTATTGGATCGCAATGGGGCGACGAAGGCAAAGCCAAGGTCGTGGACTTTCTCACTCTAGACGCAGACGTTATTGTTCGTTTTCAGGGGGGCGCCAATGCGGGTCACACTGTAAAAGTTGAAGACAAGGAATTTGTATTCCATTTGATCCCTTCGGGAATTATGCATGAAGACAAACTCTGCGTTATTGGAAACGGAGTTGTTTTAGATCCAGTGCAGACTTTACGCGAAATTGAGGATCTTCATACCAAGGGAATTTACCCGGAAGGCCGTTTAATTATTGCAAATAATGCGCATGTAGTACTTCCGTATCATTCTACCCTTGATAAACTTAAAGAACTCAAGGCTGGAAAGGCTGCCATTGGAACTACTGGCCGAGGCATTGGCCCTTGCTATAGCGATAAAGTCAATCGTATTGGCGTTCGTGTGGGGGATCTTCTCGATGAGAAGGAACTTCGCCCACGTGTCGAAGTGATGGCTGCTGTTCACAATGAAGAATTTACGTCCCTTTACAATGCGGAACCGATTGATCCTGAAGTGGTCATTAAAGAGTATCTCGAACTAGGACAGAAAATAGCTCCGTATGTGAAGGATGTTTGTGAGTTCCTCTATGGGCAGTTGAAGTCTGGAAAACGCCTTATTTTTGAAGGGGCGCAAGGGACTATCCTTGATGTGGATCAAGGAACATATCCGTTTGTGACTTCGAGCAATACCGTTGCGGGTTACGCAAGTTGCGGCGCCGGCGTGGGGCCTACTGCCATAGACCAAGTGGTGGGTGTTGTTAAAGCTTACACGACTCGTGTTGGCAATGGTCCTTTCCCAACGGAATTATTGGACGATGTTGGTGACAAACTTCGCAAAATCGGTAACGAATATGGGGCCACTACGGGGCGTAATCGCCGTTGCGGATGGTTTGATGCTCCTGTGGTTCGGAAGGCTACCATTGTGAATGGACTTACTCATCTCGCCATTACAAAGCTGGATGTTCTGGATACATTTAAGGAAATTCAGATTTGTACTCATTATGTTTGTGATGGGGAAAAATTGAATTTGATTCCGAATCAGCTTTCGAAAGTCGGTCGTTGCACCCCAGTGTACGAAACACTTCCGGGTTGGAATTCGGATACGACCTGTTGTAAGTCTTGGGAAGAACTTCCTTTGAATGCGAAGAAGTACTTACAAAGACTTTCGGAATTAGTGGATGTGAAAATTGGCATGATTTCAATAGGCGCTCGTCGCGATCAGAGCATAATTATCGATATGAAGTGAGGCAAGTATGGTAGATAAGGCCATTGTAGAATTGTTGAAAGGTGTGGATCTTTTCTCAGAATTGAAAGAAGAACAACTAGAACAGTTGGCTACCTTGGTCATTGCCAATGACTTTGCCCGCGACGAAACGATTATCCTTGAAAAAGATGAGTCTACGCAGGCTTTGTTTTTGATTGCCTCTGGCGAAGTGAAGGTCTTTATGACCGGCGTTGATGGGCGAGAAACCATTCTTGCTTTATTGGAACGCGGCGATTTTTTCGGAGAAATGTCTTTGATTGATGGGGAGCCTCGCTCTGCCACTGTTAAAGCCGTGACCTCCGCGAAGTTGCTGATTATTCGCAGAGAACATTTTTTGGATTTACTCAAATCAACGCCAGAGCTTTGCATGGGACTTTTAGTGGAAATGTCGAAACGTCTTCGTAAGTCGAATCGTCAGATAGGGTCCCTTTCCACCATGTCTGTGTATGGCCGTGTGGCGGGCACTTTACTGAGCTTGGTGGAAGAACGTGGAGTTCGTATTCATGGAACCGACGGACGTATGGTGACGGTGATTCGGAATCGGCCCACGCAACAACAGCTTGCGGAAATGTCCGGAACTACTCGGGAAACTGTGAGTCGAGTTTTTTCTTCATTGGTTAAGAAACATTCAATTTCTGTGATGGGTAAGGACCTCGTTATTCTCGAGGAAAGCTTACTTCGGGATCAGGATTTGAAGGAGTAGTATGCCTTTTAAAGAATTTGTATTGAACCAACTTCGGAATAAACCCATCTATTATGCGCTTTTGTTGTTTGTGGGTGGTTTATTAATTCTTGCTATTTTCCTTGATTTTTTGGTTATGCCGTTGATTGCTGGCTCTTTTGCAAGTCGTGCAGAGGTCCCTGTTGTCGAAGGGCTTTCAGCTGCAGAAGCAGAAAAAAAATTGGATGAAGCAGGCTTCCGTTTTCAGTGGACTACCGATGGACGTTATAGTGCGACAATCCCTGCTGGGAAGGTTGTAATACAAATTCCTGTGGCTGGTCGTGAAGCAAAATTAGGACGTACGGTTTTGCTAACCCTTTCGCAAGGTCTTCGTGAAATTGTTGTCCCGGATCTTCGAGGCAAAAGTTTGCATCAGGCGGAAATTTCTTTGATGCGTGCGGGTTTAATACAAGGCAAATTAATTCAGGGGGCTCACGGGAGTATTCCTCGTGGCGTGGTGATTCGTACGGAGCCTGCGGCTGGTAGGTCGGTGCGCATTGGAGATTCTGTCCGCGTGGTGATTTCCTCTGGGGCGAGTGCAGGCAAAGTAATGCTACCTTCCTTTACCAAGCAATCTGTGGAAGATGCCATTCAAAAATTAGAATCTTTGGGATTCGTCGTAGGGGATGTACGTCGAGAGGCTATTCCTGAGGGTATCCCAGGGACTGTCGCTACGCAATCTCCCGAGGCGGGTGAATATTTGTCTTCAGGTTCAAAAATAGACTTGGTTGTTGTCGATTGAGGCTCTATATGCAATTACGAGTCTCTCTGTTAGCGTCCTTTCTTTGCTGTGCTCTGTTCTTTGTCGCATGTAGTGGCAATAGTAATACCAAAGGAACTTTGGTAGATGGACAACCATCTTCGCCTCCTTATCAGGATGGACTGGATTCGGCTCGCTTAGCAAATTTGGAAGTGGCACACGAATCTTTTCTACGGGCCTTGCAGTTAGAAGCGAAGGGGGAGTCGGCCCTTGCAGAATTATTCATGAGACATGCATGGGAAGCGGATCGGAATAATCGGTTTCTCGCTTTCTCTCTTGTTGAATTCATGGAGGCTCGTGGAGCGTCTACGGAAGCTTTGAAATTGGCTGACACAGCAAAGACTTTGCCAGGAAAACAAACAAGCTCTCAATATGCATTGCTTGCTCGACTTTATAGCCAAAACGTGAACTTGGATTCTTCAAAGTTCTACTACAAGAAATCAGTAGAAGCGAGTGATCAGAATTTGCGCGCCGCCTACGAATATGCCCTTCTCTTGGAAGTCATTCGCGATTATGATGAATTGATGCGTATTTATGGGATTATGCTTCCTCAGATTAATTTCCCGAGATCTATGGTGGATCGGCAACTTTTGCTTTTGGAGAAAGCGGGAAAAGATTCTATGGCGATTGATCTATTGACTTCGGCATACGATGCGATTCAAGATCCAGAGTATCGGGTATCGCGTACGAAATTGCTTATTAAGCAGGGCCGTTATGAAGAGTCTCTAAGCAGCGTTCACGAAATGTTTGCCGAGAATCCGAACGATTCCATGGCTCTTAAATTTCAAACGGCTGCTTTGGTACAAATGAAAAAGATTCCTGAGGCGTTAGATAGTCTGAAATCTTTTTATCGGCGGGCGCCAAAAACAACTTTTGTTTTGCATGATATAGCTTTGATGGAAAGTGATTTATTGAAAAAAGATAGTGCTAAAGTACATTGGAATTTGTTGAAGAATGATCCTGAATATGGGGCGGTTGCAAATTATTGGTTGAGTGTTTATGCCGTAGAAGAGGGTGATTCCGTGACTTCAGTCAAAGCAATGGAAAAAGCGTATGCACTTGCTCCAGATGAGTATGGCCCTGCCCTTGTTTGGCGTTATGGCTTGACAGGACGCTACGCAAAGGCTTACCCCATTTTAGATTCTTTGCTGAATGTTCGTGCGCGTGTGGACTCTATTGCAAAATTGAATTTGCAAAAAAATAATGCGGACTTTGACGGAATAAAAAAAATCCAACGGATCGCTCTCCGACAACATGCCGATTTTCAAGCACTTTATGGAAATATTTTGTTGTTTAATGCAGAAGCTTTGGGTCTCAAGGCTTACGATTCTTTGCGCGCCGATTCTATTCAGCGGATTCGAGTCCAAGCGAATGAACATTTCAGGATTGCATTGGATATGGGTGTTCAAGATCCCGAAATGCTTTTTAGCATGGGGGCCAATTTGCTCGCCTTGAATAAAGTGGATGAGGCGATTGCAATCTTTAAACAACTATTTCAAAAGAAGCCTCGTCAAGCGATGGCCCTCAATCATTTAGGTTATTCTTTGGTGGATCTTAACCGCAATGAAAAAGAGGTAAAATGGGCAGCCTCTTTAATTGATTCTGCTTTGGCGATGGACCCCCATAATGTGGCATTCCTGGATTCGAAAGGGTGGGCTTTATACCGTTTGGGTGACTATGAAAAAGCGCTCCAAGTAATGAATGTTGTTGAGGCGCACGCTGCTGAAATTGAAGGCATGACAACCAAAGATCCTACTTTGTATGAACATTTGGCGGCTATTTGCGATGCTTTGAATTTGAACGATCGGGCTCTTGGATACTACAAAAAAATATTGGTTATGGTTCCAAATCATCCTCAAGCGAAAGCGCGTATTAAAGCGTTGACGTCTTCTCCCCCGGCCCATTAATGAATGTCAAGTTGGCAATCTTCGTTGAGCTTTGCCTAGCTTTGGTTTGTGTGGGGTGTTTTGGTGGACACCCCCAAGTGATCAATGAAAATATTTCTGAAGTACAAACAACGCTTCCAGATAGTTTAAAAGCAAAAATGGATCTGGAATTGTATGATGCAGAAGGGGCTCTTCACGAATTGTCGGGTGTATTGTTTGCAGTCCCTGAGAAACGCTATCGTTTGGAATTGACGGGCCCCATTGGCATAGGAGTCGCTTCGCTTTTGTGGCTTCCGGAAAAGTGGACTTTTATTTTCCCCACAGAAAAAAAATACATTGAGGGAAACGGTTATTGGGTCGGAGACTTGCAGAATAGAATATTTCCTGTTGTGGACATTCACCAAGTGGCCGGCTTTTTTTGGGGTAGTTTATTGCCTCGGAAGGCGACGATTGAGAGAGAAGAGGATTCTCTAGATTGGGTGTTGATTCATGGAAAAGATGCTACTCAGTGGGCCTTTACTGCGGC
>MNYL01000187.1 GCA_001873075.1 Fibrobacteres bacterium CG2_30_45_31
TTTCTAATACAATGGCATCGAGTCGTTTCGACACCGCCCACCTCTAAAAATTCTTTTTTTATGACCAGAAGCCGGTTCCCAGCGGGAACATCAGGCTTCGCAGAGCTGACCATTGGTCAGCCCCGCAGGGGTGAGGATGGAACAACGTGACACATCGCAATAGTGAACTTCGTTCTGTTGCTGAGCCGGAGCAGTGACAAAGCGATCTTTGCCATTGTACTCGGTTTGACGCTAAAGCGTCATTGGCTGCACTCAGTCATATTGCACAATACTCGCTCGATTCCATGGCCATAAACCAATTTTTAGAAGTGGGCCCTATAAAGATTATGATTAAAATCGATTTAGTCTTTTGTGGTAGGCATAATATTGATGCCGTAACCAAATAAATTTCTAATATCTAGCTTTAGAATGAGTCTTCATTTATTGAGAGAATATGCATTATGAAATATCTACAGGAAACACAAGAACTACAGAAATTCATTACTGAAATAAATGAACAAGTTATTGAAAACAAACTTATCAATTCTTCTTTGCCAAATCGCCTTTTCCTAAAGTCAGAAAACAAATCAACTCATTTAAAAATGGAACGATTTGCAGATGATTATATTTTAGAACTGATAAACTCCATGCCAGAGTGTACTTTTTTGGTTTTCACTAATCTCGTGAGTACCCGGATAAAAGGGGACGACTTCACCTACTTTTTATACAAAGGCTATAGCAAACTCACTGAGAAAGGCTTTGTTTATTATCAGGTAGTTCACAATGACGATTTAAGTCCCATTGGTGAACTTCTGTTTAGCAATTTTGAAGACAATATATTTTTCAAATCCTTAGCTCCTGATTTTGAAGAAAGTTCATGTAACGTTATTGAAGCTGTCGGAAGTACGGCTACGAATAAAAAAATCGTATTCCTTATTGGCAATCTGAATGAAGAACGACTTTTATTTGATATAGAGCACTTGATTGTTACCACTGCTTTTAACAGTAAAAAACACTCCTCATTCACATTTCACTACATATTAAGCATTTCCGTTTTTGGACATAAAATAAGCAATGATTTTATTATTAAGCTGGAGAAGATAAAAACAGCCTGTGATGCTCTTGTAGAAAATAGCAGTAACCTAAAATTTAGCTTTGAATATACGGAATAAAATGCAATTCATTAATGGGGCCCTAATGTCAATAATCAAATGATTCTGCATACTCGATTGGTGGGGATTTTGCCATGGGGAGAGACAATTCTAATCAATGAATTTTCTAAATTACAGGCGAAGAATCTTGATCAAATATAGATTCGCCACAAATTATTCACTGAATGGAGAAAAACAACATGTCTGACAAATTTGAAAATGTCACCATTATCAAAAAAGCCAACGTCTACTTTGATGGGAAAGTCACTAGTCGCACAGTATTTTTCGCTGATGGCACACGCAAGACCCTCGGGTTTATGATGCCAGGCGAATACGAATTTAGCACAGGTGCAAGCGAAGTGATGGAAATTCTCAATGGTGAAATGGACGTCCTTTTGCCAAATCAAAAAGACTGGCAGGTTTTCAAGATCGATCAATCCTTTGAAGTACCCGCAAATTCTTCTTTTAAACTGAAACTCAAAGTGGCGGTAGATTATTGCTGTTCCTACGGAAAAGCCTAATCGTTGTTCATTAAATCTTTCATAAATAGCGATTGCGACAAAAAAACATTTTTTGCATTTTTTCAATGAGGCGAATTCATTTACTATTCATCCTTAGGATGTTCCGATACTCTTTTAAACATGGTTTTGCACATTTCGGGCATGTTTTTTGGTTCGCCAGATTGGGGCTGTCTATGGGCACAGAAGTATTCTTCACCATCAAAAGTAATCGCTGGGGATCCATAGAGCCTAAGCCCAATCTGACCGCTATAATAGTCCGTATGTTCTGGGTTCTTTACTTGCATGAAGTCAACCCAGTAAGGGAATATCTCTAAAAAAATCCATAAAGACAGCCCGGCTGTTTTTAGCTAGGCTGTCTTTGATGAAGCAATTGATAATTAGTTAATAACAATCATTGGGTCTACGACTAGTTGCGCAATAGGCACTGATATCAGGGAACCGTTATAACTGAAGGATGTAGATAACAGCATGATATCAATATCATAGCTTATTTTTGTTCCTGAACTCGCGTTTACATTGCACTTCAAACAATACGCCTGTTCAGTAGATACCTGAACACCATCCAATAAATTTGTGGGATTTACTGCTGCACTGGCATAATAGAATTGAATATTTTTTCTTTCAAAGTTGATAAACGCTGCGGGTCTACTTGTTTGTCTTGGCGTATGGACATCGGAAATAATTGCCTGAATATGAGAATTTGGCCGGATAGAATGGCCCCACCATATGATTTCATCTCCGGAATCCGCTGAGATCATAAGGTTGTAAATGTTATTCAATCGCAGCTCACCAGTAGCCTGATTAATCCATTCATAATCTTCCTTTGCGACTTTATACCCGATGGTACTGTTTTTGTTTGAGACCAACCGAGTATAACTTGGAAGAAGCGCTATATCATAGTATCCAAATTTCTTAACCGCTTTTGCGCCTGTCTTAATACTAATCAATACGTTTTCTAGTTGCTCATTCATGTATTTTGATGTAACATCGACTCCATAATAAGCAGTTAGTTCATTCTGGTATGCAGTGATAAAATCACTAACATCAATGGACGCGAAAATATTTCGTGTTTTCATTTTTGACTCCTGGTATTTGAATTTATTGAATTGATATTTTTCTACTGTGCATAGTGCTTGGATTCTGAGTCTGTCATTCCGTAACCTATGGAATTATTACATAGAATTCATGAGCTTTAAAAATCTGTATATTCTCAAAATTTAAAGCTCATTCAGCAAGCTCTCCCTCCTTCGCTTGATGCGATTTTCACTACCACACGAAAAAGATAATCTATTGAGATGACTTTTTGTACAATTAATGAAATATATTTTTGCACATAATTGCTCTTTTACAAACGAATTTGATTGTTCTAGTTAAATAGTACCGCCCCTCGTTGGTGCGCGACTTTTTTTGTCATTACGTTCTTGCTGTGCGACCAGCGTCAGAAATCAAATACCGTTATTGTCTCTAGTGCCGTCGAAAACTTGTCTATAATTTTGTGGGAAATAAAGCTTTTTCTGCGCTTCCTTGCGGGAAAAAGGATGAAAAGAAGGAGAATCGGCACAAAAATAGCTTGCAAAATGAGACTATAATAGCTACATCATTGGATTAACACCGATGGTTGACTAGGAATAAATTTTTGAACCATGCGGTTTTATTTATCTTAAAAAGATTATTCACAGAATTAAAAAAGGGGGCATTATGAATGGAATGATGCAAGCAGTAATGCGGATTCTACAGTATTAGACTCTTTGACGCAAATTCTGAATAAGCTAAAACTGGAACGGCAAATTGATTCCGTAAAAACGGCAGGCATATCTGAAGCGTTGACAACGATCAAAAAAGCCTCATCGTCAAACTCTGCATCAGATACCAGCGGGATCAAAAATTTTGCAGATTCAAGCACAATAAATTATGTCCATGCACAGTTAAGCAAACAATTGGCCTCACAAGTCAGTAAAGCACTTAACGCTTCCGCTTCAAAACAGCCTAGTGTGTTTCTTTTAGGGTCTGATTCATTGCGGAACAAAATGATGATTGCTTTTCTATTAAAAGAATCCATAGAAAACTTCAATATTTTGGATACCACTTGTTCTAAAAAAATACCAGCACCAAAAAAACAAGAAAGATCTGCCTCAGCGGTAATACTAGTGGCGGCTCAGGCGATATCTACCGGGATTAGTTTGTTAAAAGAATTTAAACCGAATATGACGTTTGGCCATGCAAATTCATACTCGGATTCCTTGGTTTTATTCTATTTGATTCAGGAATCAAAGATAAAATTTATTGATCCTAGATATGCAGCCAGCAATAATGAAGAAATTTTAAAGGCTTACGACAAAATTAATAAGATTGAATCCCAAAAGAATTGTCTCAATGAACAACTAAGAAAGCTCAAGAATTCCGAAGATTCACTCGCAATTAAAAATACATTAGTCCGTATTGATGACTTTCTCAATTCTCTCGGAACGAATCAGGACAATAGAATGCGCAAGGTCACTGAAGTCTACAGGCTTGCCTATCTGTATTCAGAATATAGTAGGACTCCGATTATAAGCATCAAATCCAAGATAGACTTTTCGTCTTATTATGTCGAGCATCGGATATTTGACAATGAAATAATACTTCTAGGTTCTGGACATGTAAATTGCTTAATATATGATTCAGACGGAGCTATAAGATCCATTGCGGTTGAACGATTCTATACCCCCGTGTCAATAGAACTCGATGGAAAAGAATTCAAGGAATGATCTAAAAATAGTTTTTGTTCGTCCTATACCTTGGCGACTTCCCCATAAAAAGAATATTCTAAAAGGGAAAGACCCGTAATAAGATTGGAAATTCGGAATGAGTCGCCTTTAATAAAAATGACTATAATGCCAAAAGAAATTCAAGGCATCCAAACCAACGTTGCTTATAGACTTTCGACCCAGAATTTCTAGATTTATTCTTGAATTTTAAAGCCTAAAAAGCGGCACCCAGATTTGCTCAGGAAGTCGCGCAGAACCTTAAGGGATATGAAATGCATTACTGCGAAGTACTTCGGAACAAAATAATTCAGGAAAAATACCGCATTACCAAAGCAGAAGCACTTCGTCTCCTGGAGGAACCGTTGGAGGTGCTTACTCAGGCGGCGGATGCCCTTCGCACGCATTTTTGTGGAAATGCATTTGATATGTGTACCATTATCAATGCGAAGAGCGGGCGTTGTTCAGAAAATTGCCGCTACTGTGCCCAGTCCGTACATTATAAAACCGATGCGCCGGAGTATTCGCTTTTGGGCGAAGAATCCATTCTCGAAGAAGCCAAAAAACAGAATGCCCGCGGGGTTCCGCGTTTTTCTCTGGTGACTTCGGGCCGCACGCTTTCGGACGCAGACGTTGCTATTCTTTGTAGCGACATCCGCAAAATCAAAAAGGAAACGAGCCTTTCAGTGTGCATTTCGGCAGGCCTTCTCAACTATGACCAGTTCGTGAAGCTTAAAGAAGCGGGGCTTTCACGGGTTCATAACAACCTGGAAACTTCGCGCCGCAATTTCAGCAACGTTTGCACCACCCATACTTACGATGACAAAATCGCAGCGCTGAAGGCCGCACAACGCGCCGGACTTTCTCTCTGTAGCGGGGGTATTATGGGCCTCGGCGAAACATTTGAAGATCGTATCGATATGGTCCTGGATATCCGGGAACTTGGAGTCCGCTCCATCCCAGTGAATGTTTTGAATGCGATTCCAGGGACTCCTTATGCGGATATTGCGCCACTGACCAACGATGAAGTTTGTCGTATGGTGGCTATCTACCGCTTTATGGTGCCAGAGGCCTCTATACGCCTTGCGGGGGGACGGGGACTCCTCGGCGATAAAGGAGAGAAGGCCTTTAAGAGCGGGGCTAACGCGACGATCTCTGGCGATATGCTCACCACCGCGGGAATCTCTGTGGAAACGGACCACGCTCTTTTACAGAAGCTCGGCTATGCTGCTCAGGAAGTAAATCCATGAACTCGGGTATTTTCGTGACCGCTACGGGAACAGACGTGGGCAAAACATTTGTGACCGCGCTCCTCGTCAAAAAATGGCGCGATGAGGGCTTTGATGCGGGGTACTACAAGGCAGCTCTTAGTGGCGCAGAATTCCGCGATGGAAAGTATGTTGCAGGCGA
>MNYL01000108.1 GCA_001873075.1 Fibrobacteres bacterium CG2_30_45_31
AGACGAAGGAGGCCGTCATACTCCGTTTATGAATGGGTACCGTCCTCAGTTCTATTTCCGTACCACTGATGTAACTGGTTCGATCCAGCTTCCAGAAGGTATTGAAATGGTGACTCCGGGTGATACCGTTACAATTACAGTGGAACTCATCGCTCCGATCGCTATGGACAAGCAACTTCGCTTCGCAATTCGCGAAGGTGGTCGCACCGTGGGCGCTGGCTCCGTTACCGAAATCATCAAGTAAGAAAGAGAGAGTAACATGCCAAGGGAACTAATTACGCTTGAATGTACAGTATGCAATCAGCGCAACTACGATTGCGATAAGAACAAGCGTCTGCACCCGTCACGCGTAGAACATAAAAAGTACTGCCCGTTTTGTCGTAAGCATACCGTTCACAAGGAAACTAAGTAAGGAAATTAAATAGGTCGGTAGCTCAATTGGTAGAGTTACGGTCTCCAAAACCGTCGGTTGGGGGTTCGATTCCCTCCCGACCTGTTTCACTTCCGGAGTCTAAAAAATGCAAAAAATCCAGCAATACATTAAAGAAGTCATTCAGGAATTGAAGAAAGTGACCTGGCCGACCTGGGAAGAGCTCAAGGGTTCAACGATGGTTGTGATTCTCTTTAGCGTCATTATGGGATGCTACATTGCAGGACTTGACTTTGTTTTTGCTATGCTTGTAGAAAAATTCTTAGGTCGCGGGTAAAATAATATGAAATGGTACGCGATACATACTTTTTCTGGTCAAGAAAGCAATATCAAGAAACATCTTGAGATGTTGATTGAGCGCGAAGGCGTTCAAGATAAGTTCGGTCGCATACTTGTGCCACAGAAAGTGGTGCAAAGCAATGTCCGCGGTAAACGCAAGACGACGGTACAGAATTTATTTCCTGCGTATATCATTGTTGAAATGGAGCTGGACGAGCTCACCCAGCACCTGGTAACGACCATTCAAGGTGTTACCCATTTTGGAGGAACTAGCAGGCTGAATAAGGTGCCAGTTCCTCTACGTCAGAGCGAGGTCGATCGCCTTCTTGGTGTTGATCCTGAAGACAACTTGGAAGGTGAGATCCAAATTCCCTATGTGGTTGGCGATAGTGTTTGCATCAAGGAAGGTCCATTCAAGGGCTTTGTAGGCACTGTGGAAGAAATTATGACTGATAAATTAAAACTTAAAGTCATGGTATCCGTGTTCGGACGTTCCACGCCAGTCGAGCTTGGTTTTGGCCAAGTGGAGACAGTCTCTTAACTCTAGGGTTTTTGTAACGGAGAATAAAAAGTGGCTAAGAAAATTACAGGTTACATTAAGCTCCAAATCCCCGGTGGCGCGGCAAATCCGTCTCCTCCGGTGGGTCCAGCCCTTGGTCAAAAGGGTGTGAACATTATGGAGTTTTGTAAGCAATTTAATGCTAAGACGCAAGATGCTAAAGGAATGATCATTCCTGTGGTTATCACGGTCTATGCAGACAAAAGCTTTACCTTCATTACGAAGGTCTCGCCAGTAGCAGTTCTTATTAAGAAAGCTGTTGGTATCGAAAGCGCCTCGGGTGAACCCAACCGTAAAAAAGTTGCTAAGATCACTCAAGCCCAGATCAAGGAAATCGCTCAAAAGAAGATGCCTGATCTGAATACAATCGACCTCGAAGCCGCCATGCGTATGGTTATGGGCACTGCCCGTTCCATGGGTGTGGATGTGATTGACTGAGAGGCAGGTAATTAACCGTTAGATGTATCTGACAGGAAACACCATGTTCAGAGGAAAAAAATACAAGAAAGTGGTTGAAGCCTATGACCGTACTAAAGCGTATGGTGTAGATGAAGCCATTCAAATTCTTAAAAAGTCCGAGGTGAAGTTCGACCAAACGGTCGAGTTGCACTTTAATCTCGGTGTGGATCCAAAACATTCCGACCAAGTGGTTCGCGGCACAGTAGTGCTTCCCCATGGCACCGGACGTAAGGTCCGTGTTCTCGTATTCTGTAAGGATAATAACTTCCAGGTTGCGAAGGATGCCGGTGCTGATTACGTGGGTGGCGATGACTTGGTTCAGAAAATTCTGGGTGGCTGGCTCGACTTTGATTCCGTTATTGCTACTCCCGACATGATGCCGGTGATTAGTAAGGTTGCAAAAGTGCTTGGCCCCCGTGGATTGATGCCTAGTCCTAAGGCTGGTACAGTCACTATTAATGTGGCTCAGACTGTCAAGGAACTGAAGGCCGGTAAGATCCAGTATCGCGTAGATAAGGGTGCGAACGTGCACGCCCCGGTTGGTAAGCTCTCGTTCACAGTCGAACAGCTCGCTGAAAATGCGAAGGTTGTTATCGATTCTGTGATGAAGGCAAAGCCGCAGACTTCTAAGGGTACATTCATCAAGAGTCTTTCTATGACTGCGACGATGACCCCTAGCGTTAAACTTGATTTGGGCATGACCCGATAGGAGACACCATGAAAGCTGTAGTTAAAAAACAACAGACTGTGGATGCTATCGTTGAGTCCTTCAAGGGGGCGACTGCAATCTACCTACTCAATTATCAGGGCATTACTGTTGAAAAAGACAGCCTGCTTCGCCGTAACCTTAAGGCTAAGGGCGTGAAGTATTGTGCTGTTAAGAATACTCTTCTGAAGCGTGTTCTTGCAAAGCTTGACGTCAAGGGTCTCGACGATGCGCTCGTCGGTGCAACCTCTGTGATGGTTGGCTTTGAAGAAGATCCTCTGCTTCCGGCTCGTGAAATCGAAGCGTTCCACAAGACGAATGCCGATTTCCTTATCGCGAAGAGTATCTTTGTCGACGGCAAGATGATGCCTGGTTCTGCTGTTGTTAACCTTTCCAAGATTCCGGATCGCAAGGGCATGCTTGCCCAGTTGGTCACGATCATTCTTGGACCGGGTTCGACAATCGCGGGTCAGTTGAAGACTATTACTGAGAAACTGGAAAAAGAGGCCGGCTGATCGGACCTCCCACAATCACACAAGAAACTATAAAAACGGAATAATCGGAGAAACACATCATGGCAACAGATATCAAGGCTATTGGTGATCAAATCGCGGGTCTTACCCTTCTCGAAGCTAAGCAATTGGCTGACTACCTCAAAGAAACCCACGGCATTGAAGCCGCTGCTGGTGGCGGAGTCGTTATGGCTGCTGCTCCTGCTGAAGCTGTAGAAGAAAAGACCGAATTCGACATTGTACTCGTTGAATGCGGTGCTAAGAAAATGGATGTCCTTAAGGCTATCCGTACAATTACGGGTCTCGGTCTCAAGGAAGCCAAGGATCTCGTGGAGAAGGCTAACAGCATGGTGAAGGAAGCTGCACCAAAGGCTGATGCCGAGAAGATTAAGAAGGAACTGGAAGACCTCGGAGCAAAGGTCGCTCTGAAGTAATGCTTTCAGCTCATTGATCCTTAAAACCAAATGCCTGCACGAGCGTGTGGGCTTTTGGTCTTTCTCTTGTTCAAGGTTTTTCACCGGATGAGGTATTTTCAATGACGGAGCGAAAAAGCTACTCCTCCAATAAGTTCCAACTGGAACTTCCATACTTGGTCGAAGTCCAAAAAGCTTCATATGATCAATTCCTCCAAAATGGCGTTTCTCCACAGAAACGTTTGAAGGTGGGTTTGGAAAGAGTTTTCCAAGACATATTCCCCATTTCAGACATGAAGGAACTCTTCTCCCTGAAGTACGAAGGGTACTTCTTCGGAATCCCAAAGTATAGCATCCAGGAATGCCGCGAACGCGGTTTGACGCATTCCATTCCGCTTCATGCGAATCTGTCGCTTCAAGTTTTTGAAGAAGATGGTGAAGATCGCAAGCTGAAAGAAGAAATCAAAAATGATGTCCTCATTTGCGAACTTCCGATCATGACGGATAATGGAACGTTCATTATTAATGGTGCGGAACGTGTTGTCGTTTCGCAGTTGCATCGTTCTCCAGGCGTGAGCTTCGATGAGGAACTTCTCCCGAATGGTCGCTCTGATTTCAAGAGCCGTATCATTCCACACCGTGGTGCGTGGGTGGAGTTCAATACCGATGGGGACATTCTCTATCTCATCATTGATCGTAAAAAGAAGATCCCTGCGACCGCTTTGTTACGCTGTATTGGTTTTGAAACTACACAAGCTATTTTGAATCTTTTCTACACGAATGTAGAGAAGGTGACTCTCGATCCTAGCAAACTCGAAGCCTATTATGGCCGTATTGTTTTCTCGGACGTCATTGACAAGGATTCTGGTGAAGTAATTCTGGAAGCCAATAAAGTCTTTGATGAAAAGAGCAGTGAACGTTTATGCGAAAGTGGTGTTTTTGATGTCGTTTTCTTGAGCGTGGATGAAGATAATCAGCTCATTCATAACACACTTTCTGTAGATAAATGTCGTAATAAGGAAGAGGCATTTAAACAAATTTATTCTGTGACTCACCAGTCTCAGGAAGAAGCTCCTAATGCAGCAACGGCGCAGATTTTCTTTGAGAATTTGTTCCTTCGCGATCCTCGTAAATATGACCTTGGCGAAGTCGGGCGTTATCGTCTGAATGCTAAGGTTTATACTCCGAATATTGAAAAGCAACTTGCGTCTAAGGGCATGGCGAAGCCACCTCTTACCACCATGACGATGACTGAGGCTGATTTCCTTGGCATTATTGACTACATGGTTGGCCTTTATTGCGGTGTTGACGGTTATGTTCTTGATGATATTGACCACTTGGGCAATCGTCGTACTCGTTCTGTAGGCGAACTTCTTGCAAATCAGCTCTCCGTAGGCCTGAGCCGTATGAGCCGTGTGATTCGTGAAAATCTTTCTCTCCGTGAGAGTGAAGGTCTTACGCCACGAGATTTGGTGAATACTCGTACGGTCAATTCTGTCGTTCAAGCGTTCTTTGGTTCCAGCCAATTGTCTCAGTTCATGGACCAAATGAATCCGTTGTCCGAATTGACTCATAAACGTCGTCTTTCGGCCTTGGGCCCTGGTGGTCTTTCTCGTGAACGCGCAGGCTTCGAAGTCCGCGATGTGCACTATACTCATTATGGACGCCTTTGCCCGATTGAAACGCCTGAAGGACCGAACATTGGTCTTATCAACTCTCTTGCTACCTTTGCCGTTATCAACCACTTTGGCTTTATCGAGACTCCGTACCGTATTGTCGGTCTCGTAGAGTTCCGTGATGCCACAGGCAAGCCTTGTTTCTTCCCAGAAGAAAAATGGCACTTTGGTTTGTTTAAAGGCTTTGTTCGTGAACCTCATCTCTTCGTTCTTCTGGAGCTTTCTCTCAAGGAACAGCAACAGGTTCGTAGCACGTTGGATCATGGACAACGCTCGCTCTTTGATTCATTCATCAATAAGGTGTTTGAGTTCAAGGGTGCATCTAAGAGCATTTTTGTTCGCAATGGTACTGTTTTGGAATCTTTCACAGGCAAGTCGGACTATGTTCAGACTTCCTCTGTGATCAACCAAAAGGTTTCCAGCTTTATCACTTATCTTACTGCTGATGAAGAAGACAACTACAGAGTTGCTCCGGCGAGTACGCCGTTGGATGATGATAACTGTTTCATTGATGAATTTGTGATTGTCCGCGACAAGAGTGAATATCCTCATGTTCCTCGCGTGGCTGAAATTGCTATTGATGACTTTACTACAGAACGTATTGATTTGATGGATGTGGCGCCGAAGCAGATTGTATCAATCGCTGCGGGTCTTATTCCATTCCTCGAACATGATGATGCGAACCGTGCGTTGATGGGTTCTAACATGCAACGTCAAGCGGTTCCATTACTTCGTGCTGAAGCTCCTGTCATCGGTACCGGTCTCGAAGCGCGCGCCGCTTTGGATTCAGGCACTGTTGTTCGTGCGCAGCATTCTGGTCGCGTTAAGTTTGTAGATGCTACTCAGATTATCGTAGAACGGGGCAATTTGGTGGATGGAAATTTCCAACCGCTGGAAGGCCTTGGCGAAAATTT
>MNYL01000210.1 GCA_001873075.1 Fibrobacteres bacterium CG2_30_45_31
GGCCGGGCGGACCCACGCACCACCGCATTCTCCCGGAGCATTCGCTCCGCCGCCCCGCTCTCAAAACGAAGCCGCGCAGGACTCATTACAAACAAATTAACACACTGCAAATACAATCCCACCCCCAACAAACAAACTCTGCAACAACCGCACACTCTCTACTCTCTCCCTCTCTATCCCTCATCGGTCCCGCGCGTCTCCGCCCATACGGGTCACGATCACTCCCGCAACACAACCCGGAACAGAAAATCCAAGCCCAACATATCCACCGGAATCTTTGAAAAGTCTTGCTCAATCTTACCTGAAAAATCATTTTATACAGACAGTAAACATTTCACATTCACCAAAAACTTTCCGTATCCATTAATCAAGATAAGGATTGGCGAGTCTGGAACGCAAAAGGAACCAACGGGTATTTCTGCACTGTTGCAACAAACCTGGTTCTGAAAATTTGACAGAGAACACCGAAGCCCCGCGCAAAGCACAGAGGTTTCTTTTGACTAAATTTTTCACATGGCTGAACGGCTACTGCTGCTCCTGACAACTCTCTTGTTCCTTTCCTGTTCTTCAGAAGAGGCGGAGCGGCATGCCCATCAAGGCGTTATGGATCTCAGGGGAGCCGATCTATCCAAAGAGGCGATCCCCTTAAATGGGGAATGGACTCTGATCTGGAATAATCAGGACACTTTGTATTCCCTGCAACCCTCCAGTTGGACGTCTTTGCAGTACCATGGAAAATTTTTACCCGTGCAAGGCCAGGCCCGTTACGAACTGTTTGTCCTCTTGGACTCTACAGACACCGAGCCCCTGGTACTTTCCACCAAAGAGATCAATTCAGAAAGCACCCTCTGGGTGAATGGAAAACGCATTCCCGATATCGGAAAAAAACGGCTGAACATTACACTCAACCCCCAACAAACCGGAATGTACATCCAGATCGATGTTCGCAATAGTTCGGATATCCGTCCCGGGATTCCTTGCCCCGTCTACCTTGGCACGTTTAGCGCCATGAATATACGAGAGCAACGCTATCTTGGAATTCAAGCTGTTCTGGTGGGTGTTTTTTTGCTGATGAGTGCACTCTATTTTGCCTCCTGGATATTGCGCCGCAAAGAACGGCGTTCCATGCTACTCGCCCTTTATTCCCTGGTCTGGGGAGCTTTCTCATTTTTTCAGGGAGTTGAAGCGAGTCCTCTCGAGGTGCTGTTTCCAGGAATTCCGACGCTTTGGATTCAAAAAGGCTATCTGTTTGCGGTGATACTCGCGTTTCCCCTGACCAACCGTCTCTGGCTGGAGCTCTTTCCAACGAAAATTTTGCGCAAGACACTCCCTTTGCTCGATCTCGCGTCTTTGGGCTTTGCCTTGACTCTTTTCCTGCCTGGCCCGATCTGGTGGAAATGGTTCTTCCTCTATTTGATTGTGGGCAATGTTTACATGCTCATTTTATTGATTGCCGTGATTGCGGCGGTCTGGAAGCGGGTTCCCGATGCGTGGCTTTTTGGGGTGGGGCTACTGGTATTTTACAGCACTGTCGCCATGGGCACCCTGCATTTCCAGGGAGAATGGGTGGGGGCAGGGGCGCTCGCACTGGTACTCACAGACTCTTTTTTACTCACCCGTCGGCGCATACAGGCGTTTGATACGGTGGATACGCAGCGGATAAAACTACTGCGCATGCAACACCTCAAAGAAGAACTGTCCGGACTGGTTCTGCAACAGCAGCAATCGGAGCGACGCGAAAAACAACTCGCCGCTCTTCTCGACCATCTGGAACAACCCATCCTCGTATTAAACGATGACAATACCGTCTGCTACACGAATCAGAGTCTGAATCACTTCTGGGGCCATAACGAATCGCTTCTTGGAAAATCCTGGAGTCAGCTCTGTGTCGAAGAGCGCAACATGGAAAATGGCATGGTCGCGTGCCATTTATATCGGGAATGGGGCACAAATTGGATCGCCGTGGCGCAAAAAGTCGACTTGGAAATCGGCAATGAATCCCTGCTCGCGCTCTTTTTCCAGAATTCCGTGCGTAGTCCCAACCCAAATCCAGAAAACTTTCCCACACCACCCAATAATGCCCTGGACCCTCACCGGCTCGCCAAGACTATTCTGGAGCAGTCCTTGCAAATCTGGACCCAGTGCACGGGCCTCGACAAAGCAAGTTTCGCGGAAACCTCTTTACTGTGGAAAGTCTACATGGATGCCAACGGCTGGCGCCGCACCCCAACCCTCGATAAATACCTGGAGCTTACCAAAATGCCCCGCTTACCAAAATGGCGCAAAGTTCTCGATTCAGCCGATTTTGTGCTCGCCACCGCCCAGTTCCGCGCCTGGAACGATCCCCAGATCCAAGATCTCAAAGCCCTTCGGGATCAGTTGGAAAAAATTATTTAATCCCATTTTTAGGGCGTTCCCCGGCCATGCCGGGTCGGGGTGGCTCTGGGCTACCCTTCGGTCGGTCCCTACGGGACGGCCTGCGGCCCCCTCCGCCTCCCTAACGCAAAGTCGCGAATTTATGCGAATTTCCCCATTTTATCGGTTTTGACAGTAGAAAAAAGGGGCTAAATCCAGATTGCTCCTACTACTTTTGTCCCATTTTATATCAAGTAACTGGACGTGCACAATGACATCAAAATCTGTAAGCCTGCTGGTTCTCTTCCTCTCTTTCATCGCCAATGCCGACAACGCCACCCCACAAGGAGTTGCTCCTTCAGGAGCAGGCACGAACGCCGATCCCTACCAGATTGATTCGCTTCCCAATTTATTGTGGTTATCCACCAACAATACGGTCTGGAGTGCTGGAAACGAATTCAGGCTCATGAAGGACATCGACGCTTCGGACACCAAGAATTGGAATTCCGATAGCGGGTTCACGCCCATTGGCGATAAAACAACTTCATTTGGTGGTATTTTCCATGGAAATGGCAAGGTGATTACCGGACTTACGATCAATCGCCCGGGCATGGATTCTCTCGGATTCTTTGGGAGGATAGACACAACGGGCACAGTGGATAGCCTTCGCCTGCAAGGTGCCAATGTGTTGGGACGGACATACTTAGGAACTCTCTTTGGATCCAATCGAGGAACAATCACCCATAGCTTTGTGACATCAAGTGCCGTGACATCCGCTGATTCTGTGCAAATAAGCATAGGCGTATTGGGTGGCTATAACACGGGCGCAATCAGCAACAGTTACGCCAGCGGGGCTGCATCGGCAACCGGACTCAAATCGGGTGTACTTGCTGTCGCAGGAGGCTTGGTCGCGTTCAATTCTGGAACCATTTCCAAGAGCTATAGCATGGGTTCTGTCACGGTTTCCGCTATAAGTAACAATGCGGATGTAGGCGGCATGATTGGATTCAATTCTGGAGTTGTCAGTCACTGTTTTTCAATGGATACGCTCACGGTAACGGCGAGCTCCTCCTTTGCGATTGCAGGTGGGATTACCGCTTGGAATCAAGCCAATGGCAAAATCAGCAACAGCTACGCCGCTGGACCGATCTATACAAATGGAGAGTCCAATGCTGCAGGGGGAATTGCTGGAATCACTCAAAGCACCAGTTCCATTGACAGTAGCTATGCCGTGGGGCTACTCACTTCAAGTGGGAGCACAAACTATATCGGTGGATTGACGGGATATTCCATGGGCGGTACCTTGAATGCCGTTTATTGGGATACACAAACTACAGGGCAAACGAATGGGTTTGGGATGGGTTCTGGTAGCCAGCCTTCTGGTGGCTTGTCCACTGCGGCAATGATGACTTCGGCAAGCTTCAGCAATTTGGATCTAACCAACATCTGGATGATTTATGAAGGCCACACCTATCCCTTGCTTCGTGAGTTTATGACCCCGACCATTATCACTGCCATTGATACCACTAAGATTTATGATGGAAATGCGTTTGCGGATGGCAATGGTGTTCACGGATCCATTGCAGCAATGGATAGTCTGATCAAAGGAACGCCGAATTATAGTGGATCGAGCCAGGGCGCGACCGATGCTGGAGATTATACGATTTCAGTCGATGGTCTTTGGTCCACTCAGCTGGGTTACCTGATCACAGATTATGCAGATGGTGTTTTGCATATAACCACGAGACCCATCACCATTTCAGGCGTGACCGCAAACGATAAGGTCTATGACGGCACCACTGATGCAACTTTGAGCGGGGGCGTATTCGTGGATACCATCGTTGGCGATGCCTTGACTCTCGTGAAAGGAACCGGCTTTTTTGACAACAAGAACGCGGGTACCTCAAAGTCTGTGACCGCCAGTGGCTACTCCATTGAAGGCGCCGATGCTACCAACTACACCCTGAGTGCGCAACCTACTGGCCTCACCGCCGACATCACTCCATATCCGATCACCGTCACCGCTAATACAATGTCCAAAACCATTGGGGACACCGACCCGGTATTCACTTACACCGCCACATCTCTGTTCGATGACGATTCATTTACTGGAGTGCTAACTCGCGAAACGGGAGACACCGCTGGCACCTATTCGATTCTCCAAGGCACTTTAAGCGCAGGGAAGAACTATAAAATCACCTATGTGGGAGCTGATTTCGAAATTACTGAGCCTCCAACTATCATCAATCCTATTGCGGCACCAGCCTACACAGGGCGCGTCCAAACAACGATTTTCAATCTCCAGGGTCAACTGGTGTGGTCTGGAATTTTAAATGTGACTGAGGGTCGATTTACCTTGCCAGAAAGCATTGGTGCCGGGAGGTGGGTCGTAAAAATGCGCATGGGCCATTCGACAAAAATCCTAAATCAACTGGTTCAGTAGTCTCTATAGAAAAGAGATTTATTTTACATGCAATAGGAATACAAAGGTTTTTCAGGGGCTTTTATTAAAGCCCCTCCGATAAAGCCGTTCCCCCTGCTTTTGCTTACCATCAGCATTTAGTATCGATTGTTCAAAAACTGGACAAGGCCTATGTGGTAATCATCAATCCTTCTTACACGGGCACGGATTCCGTCCTAGTCACTGATCAGCCGCTCACATCGCCAATCAAACCACTTCATTTTGTGACTATGGCCATTACGGATGACTTTATTTATACCTATTCTACAAGAATTTGAATGTCAGGAAATTATGATGAGGATACTCTCAGCAATGTGAAATTTACTGAAACCCGCCAACACATCGCCAATCAGTATGAAGACTACATAAATCTGGATAATGACGGATGAAATGATACTACGATGAAAGAAACCATATACAAATATGAAAACAAAAATCTGATCTTGGGCACATTTTTTTAGATCCCGTTCCTGTTACTTCGATAAGCTTGGGTTATACTTGCGCCACAAATCAAGAAATTCAGCCATGATTTTGTCTCCTATGGAAAGGGATAACGGATACACTCACCCCATATACCGAAGCGGTTGCAAGTAGCATCACTTGGGCGAATGCCACTTCCATGACATTCACCAGCGAGACAAAACCGTAACTTATGTGACATCTTTGACACAAAAGATCATTGTTTTAAGAACCTTTTTGTACTAAGTAATCTTCGTCTTCAATGCCGCAAAATCTTTTACATCTTTTCTTGGAATGGACTATATTTCACGTCATTACTTGAAATAAACTTCACCGAAAAGGTCGGTACCTTATGCTCAGATACTATCGCACTCACACCAAGATTGTGGCAACCTTAGGCCCTGCTTCCTCTGATAAAAACGTCATGGCAAGAATGATCAAGGAAGGTGTCAATGTCTTCCGGCTAAATTTTTCCCATTCCAACAAAGAAGAACATCTCAAAAACATTAATCAGATCAAAGCTCTCAATCAGGAACTCGGCACCCACATATCCATCCTCGCCGATTT
>MNYL01000133.1 GCA_001873075.1 Fibrobacteres bacterium CG2_30_45_31
GCAAAATCTTTTGTGAAAGAAGCCGATGTGGCTCTTGAAGTAAATGCGTTGCGTGCCTTGGATATTTCAGGCAAGGTCAATCTGGTAGGTTTTGATCATCCTTCAGTAGAGGATTTCGGCGTGTACAAACGTTACACCTACCGCGTTACTTCCAATGCGGACTTCCAAGTGATGCTTCATTTTATGGATGCATACCAAAAGTCTCCGGTTCGTATCGGCGTTCAGAAAATGGAAATGCGAGCTGCTAACAAAGATGCCCTAGCGACAACGATGAAGCTAGTCATGTACGTTACTCGCTAAAAGGTTCTAATGGCCATTCGAGTGACTGGCGGCGTTTTTGGGAGCCGCATGATCCCTTCTCCCCCAACTACAAAGACCAGACCTACAGCCTCCGTTACGCGCGAGGCGCTGTTCAATATTATTCCTGATGTGGATGGCTTTGTGATGTTGGATCTTTTTGCAGGAAGTGGAATTATGGGCATTGAAGCCTTGAGTCGCGGTGCGTCTAAAGTGTATGCAGTGGAGAAGAATAGTTCCCAGGCTCGATTGATTTATAAGGCGTACCAGATGTTGGATATAGGTTCATCGCTTTGCTTGCTTACTAAGAATGTGCTGACTTTGGCCGCAGACGCTTGCCCTGAAACCGATGGATTTGATTTGATTTATGCCGATCCTCCGTTTATTTATGAATACCCTGATTTGCGTCCTTTTTTGAAATGGCTGAAGCCTGGGGGTACCGCGGTATTTGAAGCCCCGAGTAGATCTCTTCCTTTATGGAGCAAAGAAGGCGAGGTTCGCCGTTATGGAGAGTCCTCCCTGATTTTCTTCCGCACATCTTTGTAATTTTGGCACATGGAAAATCAATCTTTTCGCGGCGCCGTTTTTGCCGGATCTTTTGATCCCTTTACTCTTGGGCATTTAGATGTCGTTCAAAAGGCGTCTTTGCTTTTTGATAAAGTGATTGTGTTAGTTGCCGAAAATACAGCGAAGCGTGCGCTTTTTTCGACAGAGGTTCGTGTGCGGCTGATCAAAAAATCGGTAGAGTCTTTTTCCAATGTGGAAGTGGATACCTATTCAGGTCTTACTGTAGATTATCTTAAACAAAAGCATTTTCGTTATTTGGTTCGTGGTATTCGCAGTGGTGCTGATTTGGAATGGGAACGTTCTATTGCATGGAATAATCAACAATTGTACCCGGAATGTGAAACGGTATTTTTCCCCAGCGACGTACAGTATTTGGCCGTTTCCAGTAGTGTGGTTCGTGAACTTTTGAAATATGGGGGCGGAATAGCTTCGCTCATCCCAGCGAGCATTCAAGAGATGCTTATGAAAGAATGGAGTCTTATTAAATGTTCGGATTAAAACCTTTTCGTGAATTAACCTCCCCAGTGAGGATTCTTCTCTTGATCAATACGGCCTTTTTTGTTTTGAACCTATTGGGTTCACTACTGCGTATTGATACACAAACTTTTCTTCTAGGACATTTTGCATTGATCCCGGATGCTTATACAGAGGTATGGCGCTATTTGACGTATGCGTTTCTCCATGGTGGCGTTTGGCACTTTCTTTTTAATATGATGATTCTCTGGTCTTTTGGTGACGATGTTGCCCTCTATATGGGGAATCGTTGGTTTTTGTTTTTGTACCTATTCTCGGCTATATTTGCAGGCCTTTTCAGCATTCCCTTTTATCTTTTTTCACATCAATTTGCGGTCATCTTGGGCGCTTCTGGTGCCTTGATGGGAGTTCTTGTGGCATACGCAAAACTCTTCCCAGATCGTATGATTCTCATTTTCTTTATTCTTCCTTTAAAAATTAAACATGCGATTTGGGTATTCATTGCCTTAGATCTTTTTCTTTCTAGAAGTGGGGATTCCATTGCACACTACACTCACTTGGGTGGCGTTGTTTCGGGTTTTATTTGCATGTATTTTTATTCGAAAAATTTTTCTTGGAATATGCTTCGAGGTGAAATAAAAAATCGCCGAGAAAAGTCTTCGGCCTCCGATAAAATATTAGAGGGCGAAGTGGGTTATATTGACCAAGATCAACAGTTGAATATGATTCTTCAGAAGGTGAGTCGCAGTGGTGTAAACTCTTTGACAGAATCAGAAAAGGCATATTTAATTAGGGCGAGTGAAGAACGTAAACGTCGTTCTCACTGATAGAATTTGAGGTGTTATTCATGAAGAAAGTATTAGGTTTAGGCGCGGCTTTGGTGGATATGCTAATTCAAGTGGATGATACTTGGATTGCGAAAACAGGAAAATCCAAGGGTGGGATGACCATGGTGGATTTTCCAGAGATGAAAAAATACTTGGAAAGCGTTCTTACGCCAACGCTTGTTCCAGGGGGTTCTGCTTGTAATACCATGGTGGGTTTTGCTCGTCTTGGTGGGAATTCTTCTTTTATTGCCAAGGTGGGCAAAGATTCACTGGGAGAAGTTTTTGAAAAACATTTAGCGGACTCTCACGTGGAATCGAAGCTGGGCCATTCTTCTCTTGCTACAGGATGCGTTCTCGCGGCGGTCACTCCCGATGCACAGCGCACTATGTACACGTATCTTGGGGCTTCCAATGATCTTTCTTCTAAAGACATTGTCCCTGAAATTTTTAAAGGGGTGGGTCTCCTTTACATGGAAGGATACCGCGCTTATGATGCGGAATGCTTTAAGTTTGCTGTTGAAACAGCGCGCGCACAAGGAGTTATGACCGCTCTTGATTTTGGTTCTTTTGGAGTGGTTCATGATTGTCGGCCACTTTTCGATACGCTTTTCAAAGAAAAAATGGTCGATATTGTCATTGCTAATGAGGATGAAGCACGCGCGTATACGGGCCTTGAAGAAGAAGCCGCTTTGGAACAACTTTCGAAGCTTGCTAAAATTGCTGTGGTGAAAATAGGCTCTCGTGGTGCTTTGATCGCGAAGGATTCTGTAGTCACCAAGGTGGAGGCTCGCCTCGTAAAAGCGGTAGATACTACAGGGGCTGGTGATCTTTGGGCCTCGGGTTTTCTTTTTGGTTTGCTTTCCGGTTGGGATATGAAAAAGTGTGGCAACTTGGCGAGTCTTGTCGCTTCGGAAGTGGTTCAAGTGCTTGGGCCTAAAATTCCAGAAGAGGGTTGGAAACGTATTAAAATAGGGATGGTAACACTATGAACGAAAAAAAAGATTTGGAATGGATACCGCTTCAGTCTTTTGGGACTATTGAAGATGCAGAAGTGCTGACTTCAATTCTTGATGAAAATGAAATTCCTTATGACATGGTGAGCGACGCAAATTCCAGTGGGGATCCTCTCGGGCTCGATTTTCAAAATCGAGGTGCTGATGCTGTTATTGTCCATGTACTTGCAAAAGATATCGAGCGGGCTCGCAAAGTTTTGGAAGTTTCGGCAGGGGATGGTAATTCAATAGAAATAGCTGCTGACGATTATCTCGCTTCTTTTGGTGAAGAAGAGCTTCTTGATATTTTGAAAGCTCCCGATGAATGGACTCCGGTGGACTACGCCTTGGCGCTTCGCTTATTGAAAGAACAACATGGTAAAGAATTCACCGAAGCCGAACTTATCCAATTTCGCGAAGAGCGCATTAAGGAATTAGCAACGCCTTTAGCCGCCGGAACATCCAATCTGGTTTTGGGTTTTATTGCGGGTGTAGTTTCGGTGGTGTTCAGTGTGATGAGCTTTTTTACTCTCAACAATGCTCATTTTTTGTATGTGCTCATGATTTGTTTTTTAGCCGCATGCCTGGTCGTGATTTCTGGTTGGAATTGGTCTTTCCGTCGCAAGCGTTTGCCTGATGGCAGTAAAGCCTATGTGTACGAAACCAAAGGCCGTTCTTTTGGGCGTATTGTATTAGTCATCGGAGCTTTGGCTCTCGTTTTAACTACTGTGGCGGTTCTTGTAAGAACGGTTTAAAAAGACGTTTAACAGGCAAGCTCTGAAATGGGATTCTTGAGGAGCCTATTAATACACCTTGACTTTTGCTGGAATTTCTTTGCGTATTCTTTCAGCGATAGATTCCAAAAAGAATTTGTCGAGAGGAAACACCCGAGGACGTGCGGTGTGTCGAATGACCCCATAAAGTTGGACTTCCATGAGATTCTTAGGGTTCTTTTCGTAGATCCGTTTGACGCGATCAATATAAAGATTGATTTCTTTATCGGAAGGAATGTCTGAATCCACTTGGCAGAAAAGCGTTTGTATGCAAATGGGGAAATCTACAATCGTCTTTTCGATTCCTACTTGAATCTTATCTAACGAATAAGGGGTGACATTAATTTTTTGAAACCACTCTTCACTCCCTGCATCCAATTTTGTCCAAATTTCTCCGTTCTTTTCGGTGAGGTAGCGGAGCCCTTCACGGACGCGGGGCTTTTCTAGTTGGGTTGCGTTAGTGATAAGCGTTAATTTGAGATTGTATTCGGAATGGCGTTGTTGAATTTCGCGTAAGCGCTTACAAACTAAAGGGAATTCAGGTACAAGTGTGGATTCTCCATCACCGGAGAGGCTAATGTCTTTAATGCGGCGTTGTTCGGAATTTACTTCTTTGAAGTTGGAAAAATTGGCAAGGCCATTCTTTTCATATTCCGCAATGAGAATCTCTATTTCATGATCAATACGATCAATATCAATTTTGGCAGAGGGCCCTGGAATTGTACGATCCACTTGACAATAGACACAATCAAATGAGCAGCGTTTATCCAGATTGAGATTTACACCGATAGAAAGTCCCCCAGCGCGGCGACTAATAACGGGATAGACCCACACATTATTTTCCCACAGTCGAGAGTGATCGGACCATGCTTTTTTTAAGGCAACATCATTCATGAATATAACCGCACTTATCGCAGGTGAGTTTGTAACTGTTATCGGGGTCCACGATCATAATACCCTTGCAACCCTCTTTGGGGCAAGGGAGTTCCCCCGGTTCGACTTCGCGGTAGGTCTGTTTTTCTTCCATGGATTAGCCTTTCAAAATAAGATCAATGGCTTCAAGTTCTTCTTTCGAAATATGCAAATTTTCGAGCGCTTTGACTCCATCTTCGATTTGAGAGGGGCTACTGGCGCCAATAAGAACCGAGGTAACTTCTTTTAATCGAAGAATCCATGCAATGGCGAGTTGAGAAAGTTTTTGCCCGCGTTTTTCTGCAATGTTATTGAGGGCTCGAACCTTATTGAGGCTTGATTCGACTTGGGTTGGAGTCAAAAAGAGGCTCTTAGAAGCGCGCGAATCTTTCGGGATTCCATGGAGGTAGCGATCGGTGAGAAGTCCTTGGGCGAGAGGGGAAAATGGGATGCAACCCATTCCGGTATCGTTCAGCGCTTTTTGTAAATCGCCTTCGATCCAGCGATTAAACATGTTGTATTGTGGCTGGTGAATCAAACAAGGAGTCCCCATTGCCTTCAGAATCCGTGCGGCTTCACGAGTACTTTCCGCACTGTAGCTAGAAATACCCACATATAAAGCCTTGCCACTTCTAACAATGGAATCAAGTGCGCCCATGGTTTCTTCTAAGGGGGTTTCCGGGTCTGGACGATGGTGATAAAATATATCCACATAATCAAGTCCCATGCGTTTGAGACTTTGATCAAGACTTGCCATTAAATATTTGCGGCTGCCAAAATCTCCATAAGGCCCACTCCACATGCCCCAACCGGCTTTCGTCGAAATAAGCATTTCATCACGATAGCTCTTAAAATCGGCTTTGAGAATGCGACCAAATGTTTCTTCTGCACTTCCTGCAGGGGGCCCGTAGTTATTTGCTAAATCAAAATGAGTAATGCCT
>MNYL01000165.1 GCA_001873075.1 Fibrobacteres bacterium CG2_30_45_31
GCCCGCACTCATGGCGACGCGCACCATGGAAAATAAAAGAGACCGATTTCTTTCCATGTTCATCATTCCCTTCATGTCCTGTGGCGCGCGCCTCCCGGTATATGCGCTGTTTGGCGTTGCCTTTTTCGGCAAAAATGCGGGCAATATCATTTTCGGGATTTACCTCGTGGGCATTGTGATTGGAATGCTCTACGGCCTCGTGTTAAAGAAGACTCTCTTTCAGGGAAAAGCGACTCCTTTCATTATGGAACTTCCGCCTTACCATGCGCCTCGTCTCGATTCGCTACTACGTCACGCCTGGTTTCGCCTCAAGGATTTTCTTTTTCGCGCAGGAAAAATTGTGCTCATCATGGTGACCATTCTTGGATTCTTCAGTTCGCTAGGCACCGATGGAACCTTCGGGAACAGTGGCAACGAAAAATCGATTCTTTCCAAAGCAGGCAAAGCGATATCGCCTATTTTTGAACCCCTGGGCGTCGAAAAAGAAAACTGGCCCGCTTCAGTAGCGCTTCTCACGGGGGTATTCGCAAAAGAAGCCATCGTCGGCACGCTCACCTCTTTATACAAAATTGGGGAGCCGGGGAATACAGAAACGAGCGCTCAAAAAGCCGAAGCGTTTTCCCTCGTAAGCTCTGTCGCAGAAGCGTTTATCTCTGTTCCCACAAACATTGTGAATGTATTCCGCGGATTTCTGGATCCGTTCCGAAGCGATGGCGTCATCGAAGCGAGTGATGATGGCGATGCGGGAGTCCTCACCGTGATGCGCGCCAAATTCAGTCATGGGCCCTATCAGGTCCTTGCCTATCTGCTGTTCATTTTACTCTATGTGCCTTGCCTTGCGGCCCTTGGCACCGCATTCCGGGAACTGGGAACCTTTTACGGCACATTAATGACGGTATTCCAAACGGTGTTAGGCTGGAGCCTTTCAGTGCTGTTTTTCCAAGTGACTGTGGACCGGAACTGGTTATGGATCGGAGTTTCATTAGGGGCCCTCGCCCTCATGGGAATCTCGCTTGTCGTGATGGGGCGCAAAACAAAAAAGAACTTTACGCTTTGAAATTCTAAACCGTTTTAAAAATTCATAACGTCAAAATCCCCGGCAATAACCGAGGATTTTTGTTTTTTAGGACACGGCAAAAAAGTCGCCAGAATATTGAACCGTTCGCCATTTTATTTCGCTATCTATAGAGGCTTAAATTCTTTTTTAAACACAAATGAACGCAAGTCTAAAAATTGATTTACAGTAATGAAAAGGGCTGTAAAGTCTGAGAACGCCCTCGAAAGTGCAGGTCCTCGTTTTGGATACAAATTCAAAAAGTCCCTAATTCCAGGGCAAAAGAATGGTATCCTGAACATTCACCTCTATCAGTCTTTTCCCCTCAAGCACCGTTCCTGTCGTATGAGTCACGAGCGTATCCGGCAAAGTACTCCCGGTATCAGGCAAAAGAATGCGCGTCGTATTGGAAAAGCACGGAAGTATTCCCTCATCTTCCTCAGGGCCACAGGCATCTTCGTTACTCACCCGTTCATCAATAAAAACTTCCCCCACGCCCCCATCCAGGCGGCGAATGCGAAGCGCACTTCCGCGCTCCCCCGAAGATTCCGAAACCAACACGGCGGGAATCCCCGAAGCCTTCCACAGAATGTGAATCACCTTCGGTTTCAGCGCTACGGAATCCGAGCAGAAAAGCGTCGGTTGAAAATGCCGTAATTTCCCTTGAGTATCCGTCACAAAAGCACCGAGACAATTCGCTCCATTGGCAAAAACGTACGCAATTTTATTATGCGCATGACTCTCCGCAAGCACCGCATTTTTCATAGAAAGGGGCGAATCCACCCCAGCCTGACGAATCAAAATACAACTCGGATTCTCTGACCAGGGAGCGATCTGATATTCTGACAAATTGGAATCCAGCATCAGCATCCCTTTATCATCCAATTGCGGCCCCATTTTCAGCATTTGCATTTTATTCGCATCTTCTTTAGAGGCCTCGCCACAAGCAAACAGAAAAATACAGACAGACACAAGTAACAGTGGAGTACGGATCATAACCATAAAATACCTTCTTTATAGAACCCCGTAATCGCTCCCTACGGAAAAGCAACGCCTCTCCGAGCTCAAAAAGACTGCAAATTCGCTTCCACCCGGGCGACAATCTGATTTCGATTCCCACTCCAGTCGGGGGCAATCAAAAGATCATCCGGACTCTCGCCGCTGAATCGTTCAATCGCGACCCCAGGCCCGAGCACCCGAATCACCGAAGCCACCGCATCACAGTAAGCATCAAAGGAAAGCAACGCAAACTCGCCCGCCGCATATTGTTCCGCCATTCGAGTCCCGCGCACAATATGAAGCGGATGAATCTTCACCGCAGAAATATCCAGATCCCGCACCACGCGCGCCGTCTCCATAAAATCCGCAATCGTCTCCCCCGGAAGCCCTAAAATCAAATGCGTCGTCACCCAAAGTCCGCGGGCCCGCACACGGCGCACCGCCTCCTTAAAATCCCCGACCGTATGCCCGCGATGAATATCCTGAAGCGTCTTATCATTCGCCGTCTGCAAACCGATCTCCACAATCACGGGCTTCTTCTGATTGAATTCCGCAAGGAGCGCGACCGTTTCTTCTGGAAGACAATCGGGCCTTGTACCCACCGCCACACCGGCAATTTCCGGGTGCTCAAACGCGGGCGTGAAAATTTCCCGCAGACGCTCCACGGGCGCATAAGTATTCGTATACGGCTGAAAATAAGCGAGAATCCCCGCCTCCGGATATTTCGCGCGAAGCCCGGGAATGCGCGTCTCCAACTGTTCCCGCACCGACACATGCGCAAGATCCCACACAGGACTAAACGACTTATTATTACAATAAGTACAACCCAGAATCCCTTTCGTCCCATCCAGATTAGGGCACGTCATCCCGCCCGAAAGCGGCAACTTGCGCACCCTCTTGAACTGCGGAAAAACCTTCGCGAGAAAATTTCGATACGGAGTATAAAGCACAGAACAAAGATACTTATTCTTTGGGCGTGCCCGGACATGCGTCCGGTCGGGTGCTAGTCGCCCCGGTGGGGCTCCCCGGGCCGCGAAGTCCCGGCACAGTCGTGTGACGCCCCCTCACGCAACGCACACATTGGACGCCCGAAGTTTCCCATGGGACACCATTTTCAAAAAACGGTGCGGACGTTGACGTGTCCCAATAGCGGTTACTCACCGGACCATCATAATTGGTCCCCACCAAACCGCCGACATAATTTCTGCCTGTCACTGAACTTTCGACAAGACCGAGTGAGTCAATTTTTCACATGACCCGCCCCATTAAAGGAGCCTATAAATGGGGTAACTCTCATTTCCAATAGGCGCAAAGTCGCCCCACTGTTCTCGCTTGCGGAAGCCGATGCGTCAATGTCAGCCGTTAGCTTATAAGAACCATCGAGTCCATAACTGCCGCTACCTACCACTTTCAAATCGGATCACTTGTTCCTGAACCAGAAAGGGTACCGTCTTTTGCCAACGCTCCAGAAACCAGTAAAGCTCCGAGCAACCAACAGATTTTGGATAAAGGCATAGTGACCTTTTTTGAAAAAATATTTTACAAAATTTAGAATCTTAGCTGGCAAACCACTCGGAAAAGCTACTGTCAAAATTTCGAATTTGAGCGAATTTCGCGATTTTTAGAGATTGCGGTTTTGCGTCAGGGAGGCGGAGGGTGGGCGTGAGCCCAGTGCGTAGCACCGACCAGCGGGTAGCCCTAAAGCCACCCCGACCCGGCTTGCCGGGGGACGCCCTGAAAATGGGTCAATGAATGCAACAAAAGGATTCAAACCCTGAGGATTAAAATCGCACCGGAGGGTATAAAAAAATCCGCTACGCTCGGATAGAAACCCCGCACAAAAGACTGGGGGTTCCTTTGAGTAAAAAGGAATCCACCCAATGACAAAAGGATGGAGTGGATATCCTGATGCGTCATTTTTTATTAAAGAACTTTTTTAACTAGACGGAACCCTACGCCATATTCTTTGTAAGCCGTGTAGTAATAAGTTCTATTGCTAGAGCGAAGGAACATGGCATATCCCATCCAATTACCGCCACGCTTATGGATTGCATCCATATCATTGCTGAGTGTCGAGGCATCTTGAGGATCGGTAACCGCAGCCGAAGCGTATTCATGCCAATCCCATGCTTCATTGACAAATTCGGAGAGATTGCCGCTCATGTCATAAAGGTTGTAGGCATTGGGAAGTTTCGTAGCCACTTCGTGGGGACCATAACCTTCCGCATCTGTGCCTAAATCATTGGAATTCACTTTCCAGACGGCATAATCTGAAACAAGAGCGCTGTCTGTATCGGATAGAGGCATACTAAAGGCACCCCAGTAGAAGTCGGTCGTTGTACCGCCGCGTGCAGCGAATTCCCATTCCGCTTCTGTGGGGAGACGGTAACCGCTTGCAGAATAATCCGTAGTGAAGGATTGGTCTTCATTGATGGTGTATGCAGGGGTAAGTCCCTCCAGTGTGCTTCGTGCATTTGCATAAAGAGCGATATAATAAGGGAAAGCGATGTTTGCTGGATAATTGTCTCCAGAAGGCATGTGTGCCACATCGTGTGAAGTGCTCCAACTCGTCTGAATCGAGCTAAGAACCTCCGATTCCCCTGCTGCGGTGAGTGTAGCGACGACTTGAGCTTGAGTGACTTCTGTTTCATCCATCATGAAATCGTAGGTGAAGGTGACAGAATGAACAGTATCCTCCAGTGTGCCATTTTGAATGATCAGGTTGTCAAATAAAGCACCATCCACGGCACTATTATAGATGTCATTGAGATTTGCCCCCATACTGAATGTTACCGCAGCCGATGGAATCTTCTGCTGGTTCGGTCCATAGTTAATAGAGACTTCTATGCTGGAAGAAGAAAACAATTCTTCTGAAGATGAGGATTGCAATTCGTTGGAAGAGGATAGTAATTCTTCTGAAGACGAAGATTGTGATTCCTCTGAAGACGAGGAATTATCTCCTCCGCAAGCAAAAAGCATGAGGAGAAAAGTAAATGAAAGAAGATATTTTATATTCATTGTTTCCTCAAACAGCGTTAATGGATAACCATAACGGTGTGATGATTTATGGTTTTATTGGGTTGGGTGATATTGATAAAATAAACGCCTGTTGCCCATGATGCCGTATTTAATTTATACTCACTGGCCTGAATGATCCCATTAAACTTAATGGTGCCATGGATATCAGCGATGCTTACACGGCTATTGGGAATAAGATCATTGAGATAAATCTGATTATGATTGGCATTAAATTGGAAATTGGACTTATTGACCATAGGAGAAATGGCGGAAATATCAGAGCTAGAGGAAGACTCTATTTCCGAACTCGAAGAACTGGAAGAAACCACGATTTCTGAACTAGAGCTACTGTTGGCACAGGCCATCGCATTGTAGAGGGCGATTGCCTCCGCATCGTTGGCATTAACTCCTGCAAGAAGACGTCCCCCGCAAACAGGATAACGATGAAGCCCATTTTGCCCTGCACTGGTCCAAGTGGCGACAGAACTTGCCTTAGTTTGAGTTGTACCCACGCTGGCATCAAATTCATAGGCTGTATAATCATCATTAGAATAAGTGACAACCCAGTTACCGTTGAAAATTTTATCAATGCCTCCAGAATTAGTAAAGCTCGATTTGCTGTTTGTTCCACTGAAAACGATTTTATACTGCCACTCGCCGCTACTACTCAGAGAATAAGTGGGCGTGACTTCGTAACCTGTAGCGTAATTTGAATTTGCGGGGGAAATATTGGCATAGAAAATGATATTGCCGGCTCCAGGATAGCTTGGCTTTACCCAGCGAGCACTATGAACCGCCTGATCAGCATATTGGGTTCCTCCAGAAACCCCATAGTTTGAGGGTTTACCAATACGCCACAGAATATCTCCGGCCGTTCCTTTTGCTGTGGTAGAGTCAATGGCGTGGTTAATTACAAAAACTTCCTGAACGTTATGAGAGCTAAATACGATTCGATTGGAGCTGGTATCAAGATCCACGTTATTGACATGATAAGGATCATTGCTTGAAGAACCTCTTTTGAGTTTTGTGGCGCTATTGGACCCCTCATGATCATTGGTGTGCCATGCCCAAATCACTTTATTCTGCTGAGGATCAAATTCAACAAGACGTTCCCCACAAGTTCCGTTGTAAGTTTCAGCGACAATGGCTAATACAGTTCCTTTGTCTGTAAGAGTTATGGCATGATGAGGCGTTCCTCCTCCCAATTGAGCGGTAGTGATGGTCCGAATGGTATTACCATTCCAATCCAACTCCACAATATTCCCCCACGCAGCACCCTGATTACAGGAGGATGATCCACCACCTCCTCCCATCCCACCTGTTGTTGATGATGTTGTGTACCAGACAGTCCCACTATCGGACATAGAAGCGGAATAAGGACTTGACACACTCCACGTTTGAATGGTTGTGCTGTTGTCATTGCTGATCAGTTTAGTTTCGCGACCTCCGTAAATAAAAGTGAGCGCATCGGCTTTAGCCGCTAAGGAATTAGCGACGAAACAAGTCAGAGTTATGGCGATAAGCCTTGTTGCTATTGGCATGAAGTCTCTCCTTTAAAGGTTATTGTATTTTAAAATGCGAGTATTTTGTTGCGTTTGAATACGAATAAGAATCATCCCTTTGGGAAGAACAGGGATGGGAATCATGAATTGGCTGGTTTGAATGACTGCAAGACGCTCGCCATTGGTTTTAAAAAACTCAACCTGAATTCTTTTATTTGAGGAAAGATTGGAAAGAATGATCTGTCCATTATAAATGCTGACCCTAAAAGACGATAAAGATGAAACTCTGAGTGCTTCGTAATCTTCAGGGAGAATACTCTCCAGTTCCTTAAGAAGAAAGGCGTTTCGAGTTGTGGAAAATTCGATTAATCCCGGAATGCTTCCTGAGGCCGTTCTTAGTTTGGAAGTAAGATTAGTAGAAAAGTCGGAAAGAGAGTAAAATTTGTTTGGATCGGCTTCTACAAAGGTTTGAATTGTATTTACATACTGGTCTATAGATTTTTGAATTGAATCCGTAGAGGCATAAGTATTGATCATATTTTTGATGTAAGAAAGATATTTGTACTGGAAATTCTGACATTTCATTAATTGATTGAATAGGGGCCTGTCAGAAATATTGCTCGTGCTTATGGCACTTTGATTATATACATCCCAACCGTTGGAATAGCCTCCAAAAGCAAGGTTGAGATCCCAAGGAAGAAAATTCATATAGCCGTCAGAATTAGTTTGATAGAGATAAAAATTGCGGCCACTTCCAACATAGGAATCAAAATGCGAAAGTGTCATAATAAAGGCAAGAAAAGGAGCGATATTATCTGGGTCCATATAATTTGTGTAAGTACTACAAAAAGTTTCACTATCAGAATTGTTGATGTAGTTGAGGAAAGCGATCATACCCGACCAATCATTGGTCTCTTCATTGGTTTTAAGTTCGATTTGTGAAGCGTAGAGGCTTGGATCTGTACCGCTATATGTAAGAGAAGCTCCGGCATCACTGGCTTTAAATAAGTTGAGCGAATCATCCGTAAAATATCTTCCAAGAAACTGTTTATCAATTTGTTCTATCTGAGTATATAAGCCGATGAGTTCTGATTCAATGGTGATCGTGGCAAATGTTGATCGAGGAGAATGCATATATTTGGCGGCGATATCATAGGCAATTTTTTCGCGAAGAAAAGTAGGGTCGCCATAGTTATTGCTGAAGTTTAAAATTTTAATGCCATAATATTTTTGACCACTGATAAACTCATTGAATTTTATCTTAAAAGGCTTTTTGGGTGAGGTTCCTGCGGCATTGTAGGAAGAGTTCCCTTTGTAACAAACACCCACGCTATCAATTGTAATTTTTCCATCAGAAAACTTGGCTGGAATATAGCCAGCATCATTGGTGTAGTTTGTTTCAAGTTGAGTTTTCCAATCAGAAGCATAAAATGTCAGGGTGTACTCATGAACAGCAGAATCGTCAAAAAGGATATCTGTAGAGTCGCTTTGTACAGCGGCAAAGCTAATGCTCACCGTAAAAAGAGGTGCGATAAACGGCATCCATTTCATATAAATCTCAACAAATAAAAGGTTTCTTATAGGGGCAAAAAGACTAAGGCCAGTTGTAAAGAATAAGTAAAATAAGCAAATGTGAATTCTTTTTTTTGCCTTATTTCAGAAATTTTTCCAAAAGAAGTAACACACAAAGTACTTATGAGATTAATTGTTCCGTTTTTATGTTCTACTCTTTTCTCTGAAGTTTTTAACCGTTTTTATGTGAAGTTGCATTATTTCTTGATTTCTTCAAAACGATGAAAAATATTTTGAACCCATTTGTGAGCAAAAAAATGTATCCATCAAGAATGCCTCAAATATTTTTTGATGGGAATGTATTTTTATAAAAGTCCTGTATACTGACGTATACCAAAACAGCGAATGCGCCGTTTTAAAGGTTGCCCACCGTTCCCTTTAAAGAATATATTCAAGAACAGTTTATTATTACCACAGGCAGGAGTTTATGTTTCTCAAAACCATTCTTTTTCTCCTTTTCAGTACCGCAATATTTTCATTTGCAGACAACATTCTCAGCAACGGCGACATGGAATACGGCGATGGTGGC
>MNYL01000045.1 GCA_001873075.1 Fibrobacteres bacterium CG2_30_45_31
TCAAATCAATAGCATAGCCGTAATTGTGTAAACTTCCATTCGAAGGGCTACTCACATAATTTGAAAACGGTGTGCCACGAACTTGGGCTCGCAACGATTCTTGAGCGTATAAAGGTCTGGCCGCATCATAAATTCGTAAACGATACCGAGGAGCCTCCCTGCTTAGAATTCGAATGGCAGCGAGCAACTTTTTAGTCGCATCCTTATGCAAAAAAGCACGAGCAGATCCACAATAAAGATCGTGCCCTGTCATATTGTCAAAAGTTGCGTAACGAAGATCAATCGCTAAATCAGTGTAATGCGAGATTTCCACATAATTAGAATCTTGAATAGCCCAATTCAACCACTTCTGATAAGCCTTACAAAAGCGCAAAGGTTTTTCTGGAGGCGTTGGCACAAAAGAGGCTTCAGCAGCAAATACATTAACAGCAAAAAAAAGAATAATAATTTTTGCGTTCATTGAGTTCGCCTAAAATATTAAAGCTCTATATGCCGAAATTTGCTTCTACACCAAATTGGAGATAAAGCCCCATTCCTTTTGCCATATAGGGTACCAAGATATAACCATTGGATGCATTACCATCGGCGTCCTCTGTCATTTGCGAACGTTGACGAGCATTTTCACTGCCTAAGAAGTGAAGCGCATTCACATCGAGGTTCGCAAAAACATTATCCGCTTCTACATAAAAACGAACATTTCTAAAGAAATATATTCCATTTTGCAAGTCCAAATTGACACGAAAATCGGTCCGATACAGATTAGTAAATTCATTATAATCTTTAATTTTCCGAGTCCCCGAAGTTTCCGTAGAAGCGTCGGAAGGATTGATCTCATAATAATATAAAGGACGTTTCCATGCAGCATGGTGCGACACCACCACAGAAATCAAAGAATCCTTGCGAGGATAATAACGAAAAAAGGATACCACATCCAAGCGAGAGTTGGCTTGCCATGGGAGAGAACGATCATCCTTCAATTCATACTCACCGTAAACAGAGTTTATATTAGATCCCATGGAGAAATGATGAGTCGTTTTCAATTCCAGTGTACCCGAAGCTCCAGAGACCCATGCAAAATCAGCTTCAGAAAGCTCAGTATAATGCGCATAAGCAAGCGGCGTTGGAAGAGTGGGTTCCAAATAATAACGTCCAAATCCGTGAGCGCTCCAATCTACATATTTCGCTTTATAGCCAAGTCCCAACTTTGCGGAAGCACCAGAAGCAAGATTGCTCTGTAATTCATCATTTTCCCATTCGGAAACCCAATCCGCACGCCAAGCGGCGTTACCAAAGACACGCCAACCCCCTTCTTTTTCCGAGAGATGGCGATCCATATCTAAAGAGGCCGTTGGCATTCCGTGACCGTCACGGTCTGCAACTGCCCCCATGGCCAAAGCCACTTTCTGCTTCTTGGAAATCCAATCCATGCGAGTAGAACCCGAGAGAACATCCGCACTCAAATCAGTGCTTTGCACATCCGAAAAATCCGGCCATTTGCGTTCAATAATATGATGTTCATAAAGAGCAAGGCCACTCAAGTTAGCGCCCAAAATATGCCCTGGAAAAGGCTTGTCCGCACCCACACTCAGCGTGGTATGCGTCTGAGAATAACCATCAATAAAATTAGACGCTTCTTTATCAGTCGTATTGCGGAAACCCGTAGTATCCCGGAGAGAATCCGAGGCCTGTTCTCGCACCATACCCATATGCCAACTCACACCCAAGGCAGAATTATATTCCAAGCCAACTACAGCATACTCGCGTTCACCTCTAATAATGTCCACACTATTGGACACATCCAAAGCGGTCGCTGTATCTTGACGAATTACATAGGTATCATTACTGTAAACCGTGTTGATCATCCAACTATTATCCAAAGAATCGGAACCTGCAATCTGACCATAGATATCAAAAGAGGTTAAATCAAAAGGATCTGAGGAAGCCACCGAACAATCCGTACAAGATGCATCTCTCTTTCTAAATTCGGTAAAGAACTTTTCGCCCATATTTTTGAGCATTTCGGAATCCAAAAACCGATAACTAAAACGGAAAGAATCCCAAAACAGCCAAGGGCCACCCACCGTTATTTCACGAACCGTAGTGCCTGCCGAAAGTTGTAGTTCAAAATCTTCACCCGTTAAAACTTCGGGTTGATACTGCACCGAAGTGGCGAGTCCTTGCCCCAAAGGTCCCGTTCCATAATGGTCATGAATCTCTACCCCACGGAGCATGTGTGGATTGATTACAGACAAATTTCCAGGGAACCCAACATCCAAGTGACGCATACTTGGAATGCGTAAACGCCCCAAATGGTACCCCACTTCTTCTGCGCGGGAACCATCATAATAAAGTTCATTCGAAAAATCGCGCTGGCCAGACACCCCTTCTACCTGGCTCAACAGTTCGGCAATGTCAAAGCGCATCCCGGCCACGTCTTCCAATTTTTCCACACTCACATGACTGGGGTTTTCCCATTTAATAACTTCGCCACCACCCACCACAGTGCTCTGCCCCAAATTGCGAACGTTGGGATGCATAACCACCACCACGTCCATTAAATCCGAAAAATCTTGCAAAGAAACAGAAAGGCTATCGTAACCTTCTTTCTTAAAAACAAGACTCGCATTTCTCGAATCTACGGTGAAATCCATACGCCCTTGCGCATTGGTTTTCCCCAGCATCTTCCCAGACTGGTAAGAAACATCCACATACGGAATAGGGCGGTCTGTATCCGCTTCTAGGGCAACACCCAAGAGAACCGTCGGCGCGGCAGTTGCCAACATTGGCAAAAACAGACAAATACAATAGAAAAGGCGTTTGAGCATAGGCTTTGCCAAAATATAAAAATTATACTTTTGGAATATGGCAAAAGTGTACTTAGTTCAGATGAATATTGTCTCACGAGACAAAATGCAGAATTTTGCATCTGTCCGGAGACTATTGTCGAAAACGTCCATAGAGCGAAGCAGCTTAATTGTGCTCCCCGAAATGTTCAGCACCGGCTTCGAAACAGAGACTCTCGACGAGCTCAAGGAGTCCTTTGCCACCTCTGACTCTGGAGAGACCGCAGTCTTTTTGCAGTCTTTGGCTGACGAAACGGGATGTCTCATTCAAGGAGGAGGCATTGATTCACAAGGGAGTCCGTTTCGTAATTTTGTGGGGGTCTACGCTCCACACACAGGAACTCCCCTTGCAAGCTTCTACAAAATGCATCCTTTTGCTGCAGAGAAAAAAAACTTTGTGGGAGGAACCTCTGTTGTCCTATACCCCTTCAAAAAACTGACCGTTTCGCCATTCATTTGTTACGATTTGCGTTTCCCAGAAGAGTTCAGAGAAGCAACTTCATTGGGTGCCAACGTTTTCACGGTAGCTGCATCTTGGCCTGCGAAGAGAGCCCTCCATTGGAAAGTGCTTCTTCAGGCTCGCGCCATTGAAAATCAGTGTTATGTTCTGGGTGTGAACCGTGTAGGCAAAGATGCCGAGGAAACTTATGAAGGCAGCTCCATAGCCATTGGACCTTCAGGAGAAATTATTGGTGAAGCGGGCACCAATGAATGCGTACTCGTGGTAGATATTGAAGTCGAAACCGTTCTCGCTGTGAGAAAAGCGTTTCCTGTATTGGCGGATATTCGCCGAGCACTCTAGCCCGATATATTCCAAATTGGAATAAGGCAAAACTAATGTAACTTTATGTTTACTATAGTGTTACCAATTTTCACGCCACCACCTTGCCTTGGGTAAATTGCGCAAATTTCGCGCTAGGCCCTCTTTTATGTTAGTTTTATGAAATAAAGGAGGCGTATGGAAAAGCAACATAGTTATGTAATGAATTATGCCAAGGCACTCATTCGTGCAGGCATAGATAAAGAATTGATACTTAAAATCACATCTATTTCGACCTACCAGTATCTTCAGATTCAAAGAGAGGTTCAAGCCGCTTAGGTTTTGCTATTTTGAGCCGATGGAAATAGTCTTAGAAATTCCTCCTCAAAGTAGCACCCAAGAGATGCGGCGACTCGTCAAGGTTGTCCAAGTATTTGAGGATGGTGGTGTTCTATTAGAGGGTCGAGATGGTCATAAACCAGCTCAATTTCGATTACAGCCAAGGGATTCTTTTCCTTGGTTGTTTTTTTTTCAAAAAGTATGTGTCGCTTGGGAATTATCCAGCCTCCAAGCAATTCCCTATGAATATCGCCCACTGCAGCGAATTCCTCAAGAAATTGTAGATATTATACCCAAAGTCAGTGAGAAAGAGGCATTGAAGATCATTGAAACGCTTCGAACCAAGGGCTTTCTCCCGAAATTACCTAAATTTGCGAAATAATCGTAGGAGTTTTCGTGCAAGCTAAAGAAATTCAGCAACAACTCTGCAAAGAAGCCATCGCTCTCGTCAATACAGAACCCCTTTCGAAGTCCATTCTCGAAGAACAAATTCTTTCTCGTGAATCTTTTGCGGAAATTCTTGCCGTCACTCTTGCGTGCCAACTCGCAGGTGAAGTGACTAAACGCCCTGAACTTGAAGCATTATTTCAAGAGGCCTATAAAAAATGCCCCACGCTACTTTCTGATGCCATTGATGATCTGGAAGCGGTGGTAGAACGTGACCCTGCCTGCAAATCCTATCTCGAGCCCTTGCTGTTTTTCAAAGGTTTCCAGGCAATACAAGCATACCGCGTCGCACACGCACTCTGGGGAGAAGGTCGCACTTTCCCTGCAAAAATGCTACAAAGTATTATTAGCCGAAAATTCTCGGTGGATATTCACCCTGCAGCAAAAATGGGACATGGTATTTTGATGGATCATGCAACGAACGTGGTCATCGGGGAAACTGCGAAAGTCGGCAACGATGTTTCCTTCCTTCACGGCGTTACTCTCGGTGGCACTGGCAACGAAACGGGCGATCGTCACCCAAAAATCGGCGATGGGGTGATGCTTGGAGCTCATGCACAATTGTTGGGCAATATCCGCATTGGCAAAGGGGCTAAAATTGGTGCTGGAGCGGTCGTAGTGGATAATGTACCTCCGCACACAACATTTGCTGGCGTCCCCGCAGTGAAAGTCGGGCACCCTTCTGATGATATGCCTAGCTTACAAATGCAGCAAGACTTTACCCGCGATGCACAATAGGTAACGCCATGATGTCGGTTAAAAAGAAGGTCGCACTTATTTCCCAAGTGCTTGATTCTCTTTACCCAGCCCCCGCCATTCCATTGGACCACAAAGACACTTATACACTGTTAATTGCCGTGCTTTTGAGCGCGCAATGCACAGACAAGCGAGTCAATCTGGTAACCCCCCATTTATTTGCATTGGCCGATACGCCTCAAAAAATGAGTAAACAAAAACAAGGAATCGTGGAAGCGATCGTTCGTCCCTGTGGTCTTGCGCCTTCCAAAAGCAAACATATTGTGGAACTGTCTAAAATGTTGGTGGCTGAATTCGGGGGTAATGTTCCTCATACGTTTGAAGAATTAGAAAGCCTCCCCGGTGTGGGTCATAAAACGGCAAGCGTGGTGATGGTTCATGCATTCAAAGTTCCCGCGTTCCCCGTTGATACGCACATTCACCGACTTGCGGCGCGTTGGGGTTTGAGCGATGGCTCCACGGTTATCAAAACGGAAAAAGATTTGAAATCGCTCTTCCCTAAAGAAGAATGGGAAAAAAGACATTTGCAGATGATTTACTTTGGTCGTGAATATTGCAAAGCCGTGAAGCACGACAAAAAGACTTGCCCCATTTGTAGCAAGCTTTAAGAGCACGGCGAAAATTTTGCGGGAATGAAAGAGCGAACAAAGTACAGCCAAAGAATGGAGTGAGACGAACTACGGGTGCGTAAGTAAAGAGTCAAAATAAGCAATCGTCTTCTGTAACCCTTGATGAAGCGTAATTTTGGGTTCCCAATTATTCAGGAATTGCTTCGCTAACGATATATCGGGACGACGCATTTTAGGATCATCGAGAGGCAACTTGTGATAAACAATTTTGCTTTTGCTCCCAGTCAGTGCGATCACGCTGTTCGCAAGCTCCAACATGGTGAACTCACTCGGATTGCCAATGTTCAGAGGGCCAACAATTTGATCCTGATTCATCATGCGAACAAAGGCTTCAATCAGATCGTCACAATAGCAAAAGCTCCGTGTCTGCGACCCGTCACCGTAGATAGTGAGATCTTCATTGCGTAATGCCTGTACAATAAAGTTGCTCACCACACGCCCATCGTTAGGGAGCATACGGGGACCATAGGTGTTGAAGATGCGCACAATGCGAATGTCCACTTGATTTTGACGGTGGTAATCCATGAAAAGCGTTTCAGCAACGCGCTTCCCTTCATCATAACAGCTACGAATACCGATAGGATTTACGTTTCCCCAATAGTCTTCTCTTTGAGGATGAACGCTCGGATCCCCATAAACTTCGCTAGTGCTTGCTTGTAAAATACGCGCATGTACACGTTTTGCAAGGCCCAGCATATTGATCGCTCCCATCACACTTGTTTTGGTGGTTTTAACAGGATTAAATTGATAATGAATGGGGCTTGCCGGGCAGGCCAAATTATAAATGCGATCCAC
>MNYL01000176.1 GCA_001873075.1 Fibrobacteres bacterium CG2_30_45_31
GTCCCGGCGGAAAGACTCTCCGTCTCCCCCTCCACGGTCTGGTACGTGGTCCAGGAGCCCGTATTGGGCAATGTTACCGTCGAGGTGATCGCCTTTCCGTCAAGTTCCAGATGGAAGCTTCCGGCGTCCCCTCCAGAGGCGACTCGGGCCTGGAATGGTTGAATCCCTGCACTGGTGACCTCCACTGTGTACTCGGTCCATTCCCCGGCGACAAGCCAACCTAGGACATAGGAGGCGCCCGCATCGGCGGTGTCAATATCGACGTCATCCTCTCGATAGACGTTTCCAGAGTTGCCGCTCTCACTGTCATAGTAGGCGACATTTTCCCCGCCATTGTCATAGTTCTCCGTCTGCACTGTCCCCGGAATGGTCGCTGCCGAGCTATACGCAGTCTGCGGCACGGAGGATGAACTTGATGTTGGGGAAGAAGTTCCACCCTCTCCGACAAAACGCCACCAGTTGAGATTGAAGAGGTAGCCACTGCCTCCGGTGAAGACCAAGTAAAGATCATGGACCTCCGAGGCTCCCGTGACGTCACAGGATATGGTCGTCCAAGTCTGCCAGCCGCCCGTGCCCGCTACCGCGCACGTTCCAATCAACGTGCCCGTTTTGCTGTCCAGACGCAGCTCAATTTTCCCCCCGGATGTATTCGAAGCCACTCGAGCACTGAAGGATGTCGCACCCGTGCCGAAATCAGCACCCTTGATCTTGATGTATTCTCCGTTTTCGATGTCCCCGAGGTTCATTCCACCTTCCGAGCAAGTCTCGGTTTTCACGCCCTCTGACCAGGCCATAGTTTCACCTTCAATCTGGACGTAGGGATCCAAGGTTCCCACTTGGGCAACTCCCACACTTGAGGGCATGCCGCTTCCCCAAAAGGGGACTGTTTTGATGGTTCCATCGGGGTTGTAGTTCATTTCGGCAAGACAGATGGACCGCCGCTCCCGTGGGGTATTCGGGTCGAGGGCTTTCGTCCTCGCGTAATTGAAGCCGAACACATAAGACTTCCCGTTGAAATCGATGATGCCGGGATGGTTGCCGTTGGAGAGGCTGTTCCTGTCCATGATGGATCCCTTGTGCGTCCACGGTCCGGTGGGTTTGCTAGCCATCGCATACCCGATTCCTTCGGCACAGCATTTCGAGGCGAAAGCCAAGTAGTAGTAGTCGCCGTGCTTGTAGAACCAGGGCCCTTCCTGGTAGTTATCGTTTTCATTCGTGGAGCTTGTGAGACGGGGGATCATCGTGACACCGCCGGAGTATGAAATCATGTCGGGGTTGAGCTTCACATAGTAGGCATCGGGATTCCCAAAGTAGAGGTAAGCCTGCCCATCGGAGTCGATGTAAACCGTGGGATCGATGTCCACCCACGGGTCGGCGCTGACCAACGCCTTGCCGATCGGATCCTTGAAGGGGCCATAGGGACTGTCGGAGACCAGCACACCGATGCCTTTGCCGTGGAGGGGGGCGTAGAAGTAGAACTTGCCGTTGCGTTGGATCACCTGGGGAGCCCATGCGCCGTTGTTATCCGAGGGGCCCCAAGTGAAATCCGCAAGCGAGGCGACGGTGCCTCGATCCTGCCAGTTCACCATATCGGTGGACGTGTAGAGCATCCAGTTTTTCATGATAAACTTTCCGGACCCGGTAGCCTCATCCTCGTCGTGGCTGGTATAAAGAAAGACCGTGTCGTTCCAAACCATGGGCGCGGGATCAGCGGTGAATTTTGTTTGGATGATCGGGTTTTCGGCGAGCAAGGGGCCCGCAAACAGGAGAGAAAGAACTCCTAGGATCGACCACATCCTGGCCATTCTCTTCAACTTCATGCTTTTCATGTGATCCTCCGGTACATTGGACACCACCTAGTTCAGTGCCGACATTTTGTAGTTATTTTGTAGTTAATTGACAGGTAAGCCCATAACGGCTTTTTTTTACTTTTTAGATAACTCATTTTTATTTAATTACCTAACCACAGCTCAAATTTCAAATACACTCCAACGGAAAATATTCCCATTGCGTCACGAAGGAATAAAATCGTATTTTTTTTTCTTGTCTATTTATCCACAGCATTAGCAAATAGGGCTCGACGAAGTCTAGCACGAAGTGCAACACCACAATTAACTATCTGGTGTTTGAATGGGAAAATCCTCAATCACCATGGCATCAGCCCCTATGGGTCTATAGAGCCTTATTATGGACAAATTATCAATGAAGCTTTTCTTTATTCAGCGAACACATGGGAATCCCCTATATATCTTTCGGGATATGTAGAAAGCACTGAAAAATCTTGGATAGGGATGATTTGCTTGATAGTTATTCTCCTAATTTAATGGTTGAAAAAGTGATACATCGTGAGATAAATTCATTCAATACCAGTAAGATTCCTGCATTTTTTTGTGCATAAAAAATCGATTTTCTCCAAGGAGAACAATATGTTAAAAGGGATGAAATATTTAATGCTGATTTTGCTGTTAGCAGCAGGGTCTGTGTTTGCAGCAACCTCGTGGACTCTGAATGTGGGATCGAGGAACGCAGTTATCTATGCACCCGATAAACGGGACAATCCGGCTCTGGTTATTTCCATGCACGGTATTGGTGGTGGCACTTGGTGGACTCCGGGGGCGATGAAATTCGAAGCACTTGCAGACACTGCAAATTTTGTCGTGGCGTATCCAGCGGGTGAAAATTCCTCATGGGATCTTGGTGGGGACAAGGATGTAAATTTCATCCTTGCCATCATTGATTCCATGTATAACCGCTACCAGATCGATCGTAACCGCGTTTACGCCTCTGGCTTTTCTATGGGCGGTATGATGAGTTGGTGGTTGTCCTGTAAGATTCCAGACAAGATTGCGGCCATTGTTCCCGGTGATGGTTATCCGCTGGGTGGAATGTCAGGATGCTCGGAAGTCCGTCATGTACCAGCACTCCAAATCCATGGTACTGCCGATGACTTTGTTTCCTACAGTGGCTTTGTCGGGAGCTTTATGCCTGCGCAGAGGACTCGTTACGGTTGTCCTTCGACACCTGTTAAAACCTCACCTTATCCCGTTGGTGTGAACGGACGCAACGCCTCACAGTTGGCTCAGACTTCCAAGTCCTTTATGGAGTATTATGGACCCTGTGAAAAGGACGGCCTCACGAGCGAATTGGCATTACTTTCTGTCGATGGTATGATCCACGACTGGGCGACTCCTGATAAGCTGAATGCGAATGATGATACCAATTACAAGGGGAAGCCATTCGATGTCAATGGCACTTGGGAAGCCTGGAATTTTATGAAGACCCACAGTCTGGACGGAGAAATTGTAACGATCCCTGCACACAGAGATTCAGTGTACAATGGAAGTTTTGCTGACGGAACCGCAGGATGGAAACTCAATGTCTGGGACGGTGGAGCCACCGGAAGTGTAGTCAATGAAGAATACCAAGTTAAAATTGATAGTATTGGAACCTCAAATTACCAGATCCAGCTCATTCAAGTAGGTCTCATTTTAGAGCAAGGCAAATACTATGAGGTAAATTTTGATGCCTATTCCACCTCAAACAGAACTCTTGAAGTGAATGTGGAAAAGGATACAGATCCTTGGACGAGCTATCTACAGAATCTCCAGAACGTTGATCTGACAACTTCCAAAACAACCCATACATTTACTTTCGCCATGGAACAACCCACGGATTCCAATGGACGTCTGAGTTTTAATTTTGGTGCCTCGACCCAAACCGTTTTCCTAGACAATATCTCAATTAAAACTGTCGAGAAGCCCACTGCAATCTCCTGGATCAATAATTCCAAAGATGTCATTGCGGTTCAATGCGACAATTCATTGCTGAAGATGGAATTCAAGGCCCCCCAGAGCAAAAAAATATCGTTCAATATTTTTGACCTGAAGGGAAACCAGATGAGAGCGAATGTTTCGCAAATAGGGCAGGGAGAAATTCAGTCATGGGTCTCCGATCTTTCACAGATGCCAAGAGGAATATACATCGTTCAAATCAATGCAAATGGTAAAGCGATCTACCGATCCAAAATTTTGAATGCAAACTGATAATGACGACCGATTTACAGAGAAGAACAGGGCGGTAGTCTTCGTAAATTTATCAAGTATTTAAAATTTTCTTCCCCATCCGAAGAGATCTGACGATGGGGATCTAGAAAATCCTGGCTCCGGTCGGGATTTTTTTGTTTTATCCTTCCTCTTGACATATTGTCCATACTGTTTCCTTCGCCACCTGCTTTCGAAGGGCTTGGTGGCGTAAATTTATACAGTAAAAGATTTGTTTTTACCCTCCAGAACTCAAAACTCTTGGTTGGTGAATAAATCAGTTTTGTCGGAAGTGACCATTTCTTGGTTGTGGTTTGGAAGGAGGTTATGAATGAATCTTGGCATGAAAGTCCTGATAGCGTCGTGTTTACTGGGGAATCTATCTTTCTCTGGGACACAGTTTGACTTAAAAATAGGGAATCGCAAAGCGATTATCTACGCTCCAGACAAACGCGATAAACCAGCCTTGGTTATATCCATGCATGGCGTTGGTATTCCGGCCAGTTGGAACCAGGGCATGATGAAATTCGAAGTACTTGCAGACACCGCAAATTTTGTCGTAGCCTATCCAGAAGGCGAAAACTTATCATGGGATTTGAGTTCCGATAAGGATCTGAACTTTATTCTTGCCATCATTGATTCGATGGACAATCGCTATCAGATCAACAGGAACCGCGTGTACGCATCTGGCTTTTCTATGGGGGCTATGATGAGCTGGTATTTGTCCTGTAAAATTCCAGACAAAATTGCAGCCATTGTTCCTGGGGATGGTTATCCATTATCTGGCCTTTCAGGATGCTCGGAAGTACGGCATGTTCCTGTACTCCAGATTTATGGAACGGCAGATAGCTATTACGGAAAATTTCTGAGCGATTTCCTTCCGAGTCAAATTGAGCGTTACGGTTGCGCCACAACTCCGGTTAAAACCAAGCCTTACCCGGTCGAAGTGAATGGACGTAACGCTTTGCAATTGGCGCAAACATCAAAATCATATAAGGATGACTATGGCCCTTGTGAAAAGAACGGTCTCAAGAGCGAACTGATCGAAATTACGGTGGATGGCATGGTTCACGACTGAGCCACTCCTGATAAATTGAATGCGAATGATGATACCAACTACAAGGGGAAGCCTTTTGATGTCAACGGAACCTGGGAAGCGTGGAATTTTATGAATGCCCACAGTCTGGACGGAGAAATTGTAACGATCCCTGCACACAGAGATTCAGTCTACAATGGAAGTTTTGCTGACGGAACATCAGGATGGACACTCAATGTGTGGCACGGTGGAGCGACCGGAAGTGTAGTGAATGGAGAATATCAGGTCAAGATTGATAGTATTGGAGAGTCAAATTACCAGATCCAACTTATTCAAGCGGGACTTATTCTGGAACAGGGCAAATATTATGAAGTAAGTTTCGATGTTTATGCCGCGTCCGGCAGAACGCTCGAAGTGAATGTGGAAAAGGATACAGATCCTTGGACCAGCTATTTAGAAGATCTCCAAAACTTCGACCTGACAACTTCCAAAACAACCCGTACCTTTACTTTCGCCATGGAACAACCCACAGATTCCAACGGACGTCTGAGTTTTAACTTGGGTGCCTCCACCCAGACGGTTTTCCTCGACAATATCTCTATTAAATCCGTCACTAAGCCAACCGCTATTTCCTGGATCAATAATTCAAAGGATGTCATTGCCATTCGATGCGACAATTCATTGCTGAAGATGGATTTCAAGGCCCCCCAGAGCAAAAAAATATCGTTCAATATTTTTGACCTGAAGGGAAACCAGATGAGAGCAAGTGTTTCGCAAATAGGGCAAGGAGAAATTCAGTCATGGGTCTCCGATCTTTCACAGATGCCAAGAGGAATATATATCGTTCAAATCAATGCAAATGGTAAAGCAATCTACCGATCCAAAATTTTGAATGCAAACTGATAATGACGAGTGATTTACGAAGAAAAAAGGATTATCTATAATCTTCGTGAATGGGCCCGGTATATGAATAAATCATTGAATCCCAACTTCGGTTGGGATTTTCTTTTTTTTCTGTCTTCCCCTTGACATATTGTCCATATTTTTTCGTTTTCCAACCGCTTTCGATCTGGTCAGCGGGGTAAATTTGTGCGATGAGGGCTTTGCCTTTATTATGGAGATTTTTCCAATGAAATCATCAATCTGTTCTCAGTTCACTGTTGGGGTTTTGTTCCTTGCCTGTATTGTCGCATCTCTTGAAGCGGCGACGGTGTCCATTAACCTCAGTACAGAGTATCAGAAGATCAGCGGTTTTGGTGCAAGTTCCGCCTGGAATTCTTTGAACGCAGCAGAAGAAAAACTGCTTTGGGATACCACCGCTGGGGCCGGCCTTTCGCTACATCGTCTTCGCATTGATGAAACCGCTTTAGTGACGAGTAGTTCTAACAAAGAACAGTTAGCGATTGCAAAGGCGGCTGTAGCAATGGGCGTAACGGTGTGGGCTTCACCTTGGGCTCCAGTATCCTCGTGGCAGACCAACTATGGTACCGATGCCAGCGGAAACGCGAAGTTAAAGTTCAATTTCAACTACGCTACACAATGGGCCACGCTCCTTGCAAACTACGCGAAGGACATGAAGGCCGCAGGTGTTCCTCTGTATGCTATTTCGGCGCAAAACGAACCAGACGGGACAAATTTCAATAATTTTTCAGCTTCAGAATTGGTGACCTGGATTAAAAACTATCTCGGACCTGCCTTGGAAGGAACTGGAGTTAAAATCATCGCTCCTGAAACAGTAAACTGGTATTCATTCCCTTCTTACAAAGCTGCTATTCTGGGAGACGCAACGGCATCCGCGTATATCCCGATTATTGCCACCCACGAATATGGAGGTAGTCCCGCCGCCTATCCTGAAATTGCCACAGCAGGCAAAGAATTCTGGCAAACAGAGATTTATGAATCTTTGGATGTCACCGATCCCGGCATTAACAGCGCACTCAACACAGCCAAACTCATGCATGAGGCCATCGTGACAGCAGGTGTGAACGCCTGGCATTACTGGTGGATTCATGGCCCCACTGGAACATCACTCTTCCCCTGGAGTAGCAGCACGCCTGCCAAACGGCTTTGGGCCATGGGAAATTACAGCCGATTTGTTCGTCCTGGTTTCCTTCGAATCGGAGCCACGACGGCACCGGCATCCGGTGTAACTCTTTCCGCCTACCGCGACTCGTCGAGCACAAAGCTTATAGTTGTCGCAATCAATACCAATAGTTCGGCAGTGAGTCTGGATTTCACCATCAATGGAGCTACACCCGTGTCCATGACGCCCTATGTCACAGACACAACACAAGACTTGTCTGCCCAGACTTCGCAGACTCTTTCTACGAACACCCCAACTTATTCCTTGCCCAAGAGGAGCATTACCAGCCTTGTTTTCCAACTGGTAGAACCCTCTCAGGATCCTTACGTATCCATGACCATTCCAGGTAAAATTGAGGTGGAAAATTACGACCTGGGAGGAGCCGGAGTAGCCTATTATGATGCGGATGCCACCAATAGCGGAGGCGCCTACCGCACAGACGGAGTGGACATCACGGGAGACGCCACAGAAGGCTATAAAGTGGGCTGGACTGTTGCAGGAGAATGGCTGGAATACACCATCTCCGTGGATAGTACGAGTGTTTATGATTGGGAAGCGAGAGTTTCCATGGGTGGAGATAGTGCAGCATTCCATATGTCTCTAGATGGAACTAAGATCACGGACACAGTGAAAGTGCCGAATACAGGGGAAAATAGTTGGGATACTTATGTCACCCTCAGCGGAAGGACAACTGCAGAATTGTCAGCGGGAACGCATGTGTTGCGTATAACCATTGATCGCTCGTACGCTAATATCGACTGGGCATCTTTCTCAAAGCCTAATTCGGTAAGTATCCCTATGCTGGGTATGATAATGGCAAAACAGCCGACCACATACCAGGTATTCAATCTGCAAGGCAAAAAAATAGGCGTAGTCCGAGCGCAGAACACTTACGGGTTACGCGCCTCTATATTGAAGCAATTTCATCATTCTGGGGTTTATGTTGTAAAGCAGATCGGAGAAAAAGGAATAGTCGCCCAAAAGTTTGTAATCAGTGCCCAGTAAGGTATTCGTTTTTACCATTCTTTATTTTATCCATTGTGAAACCCACCGCCACCATCGTTAACTCATAGGCCGGAGACCTTATCATTTGTGCTTGAGCTATACTACAAACCATGAGCAATAAATTAGCAAGTACGGCCCTGCAAGAACAAGAAAAATTGTTCCGCGGTTTCCAATTCGTAAGATGTCTGGATATTTTATCCATGTTTTTTTTATCAAGTCAATTTGAATGCAACTATTGGTAAATAATTTAGGTAGGTGGTTTGTAGGTTCTGAAAAAAGGATATTTTCATGATAGCACTTAGGATATCGCGATTCACGTTGTTTTCGCTATTTTTTGTTTTTTTTAATGTTTGTGCCATTTTTCCTGCAAACGCCGCCACCGTTTCAAATCCTATAATCTGGGCTGATGTTCCTGATCCATCCGTGGTGCGCGTGGATTCCACCTATTACATGGTGAGTACTACGATGCACATGAATCCAGGGGTGCCGATTATGGAGTCCACAGATCTAGCACGCTGGCGAATCATCAATTATGCGCACCAGGCCCTTGCGCAATCAGACGAGCTCAACCTCTTGAATGGGAAAAGTGCTTACGGGAAAGGTTCCTGGGCAAGTAGCATCCGTTACAAAAACGGCACCTATTATGTGCTTACGCCTTCTTATACGACAGGAAAAACTCATCTGTACAAGACAACGGACATTCATAACGGTCCGTGGACAGAGTCAACACTCCCCTTTTATCATGATCCTTCACTCCTCCTTGACGATGATGGTCGCGTTTATGTAGTCTACGGAAGTACTGATATCCGCATTGTGGAACTTACCGAAGATGGCACTGCGGTCAAGACAAATGGAGTGAACAAAGTCCTTATTCCTGGAGCTTCATCCATCGCAGGCAGTAATTTCTATGTGAAAGCGGAAGGATCCCACATCGAAAAGATTAACGGGAAGTATTATGT